>JAFKKW010000242.1 GCA_017304275.1 Hyphomicrobiales bacterium
TTCTGGCCGCCGCCGTGGCGGATGCCCTCGATCATCGAGGCGTGGTTCTTCTCGTCCGAAAAAATGATGCAGCCGGGCAGCAGCTTCACGAGCGTCGACAGCGCCGCCTCGTTGGCGACGAAGGCCGACGTAAAGAGCAGCGCCTGCTCCTTGCCGTGCAGGTCCGCGAGCTCCGCCTCAAGCTCGACGTGATAGTGCGTCGTACCGGAAATGTTGCGCGTGCCGCCCGAGCCCGCGCCCACGCTGTCGATCGCCTCGTGCATGGCAGCGACCACCTTCGGATGCTGTCCCATGCCGAGGTAGTCGTTCGAGCACCAGACAACGATCGGCTTGGTGCCGGCGGGCGTGACGTGATCGGCGGCAGGAAAGGCGCCACGGTGGCGCTTGACGTCGGCGAACACGCGGTAACGTCCCTCCCGCCGGATCGTGTCCAGGGAGGCTTTCAACTGCCGCGCGTAGTCAACCATCGACGTGTTTCCTCGAAGCATTGTTCTTCTGGGCTGCCGCTGGTTTTAGCGGCGCGGGATCCTTAACGCCAGCATCCATTGAATAATGTTACAGCGCAACGGCCCTTATGTCGCGGAACCCCTCCGATACCCGACCGAACCTGAATGCCAGCCCAACGAAGGCCCGATCCCAAAAATATCGCGCTGCGATAGAGGTCGCGCATTGACGAAGATCAAGGGAGGTTGCTGCGCTCAATACGAGGTCGCGATCTCCGCCACACCATCGCGATTATAGAGGTCCCGCCGGAACTGGATGGCGCCGTCTTCGGTCGCCCAGGCCGTGATATAGACGAAATGCAACGGCACCGGCGTTGCGAGGCGCACGTCCTTGCGCTCGCCGGTCGCCTTCATTTTCTCGACTTTCTCCTGGTCCCAGCCGTCGTTCTGGCCGAGCAGCCAGTAGGCCAGGCGCTCGATGTTGTGCACGCGGATGCAGCCCGAGCTGGCCGCTCGGAAATTGCGCCCGAAGAGCCCCTCCGAAGGGCTGTCGTGCATGTAGACGGACTCGCCCGAGGCGAAATTGATCTTCACGAACCCGAGCGGGTTGTCCTTCCCGGGCGGCTGCCGGTACGAGTAGGACTTCACCGCCGACGAGGTCCAGTCGATCTTCTCCGGATCGACTTTCTTGCCGTCGCTGTAGGCCTCGATGCCGGTCTTGATCAGCACGTTTTCGCCCTTGGCCTGCATCTCGCGGCCCTGCGGGATGAGGTCCTTGCTGATCACCGTCGGCGGCAGGCGCCAGATCGGATTGAAATTCATCTCCGTGATCGTCGAGCGGAGAAGCGGCGTCGGGCGATCGACCTTGCCGACCACGCCCGTGTGGCGCGTGATCACCTTGTTCAGTGCCACCGCCTCGACCTGCGCCGCCGGGATGTTGACCATCACGTACTTGCGCTGCGGCTTCACGACCGCCGCCATCTCGGTCAGCCGCTTGAGGTTGACCTTGAGCTGCTTGAGACGATCCTCGGCCGGCACGTTGAGGGCCGCCACCGTCGTCTCGTCGAGCCGGCCGTTCGGCGTCAAGCCGTTGGTGGTCTGATAAGCCTTGAGCGCCTCGACCAGCGTGCCGTCGAGCGTCGTCCCGCCCGCCGCGCTCGCCGACAGCTCGCCCGAGACGATCAGGCGGTCGCGAAGCTCCACGATGGCGAAGTGATCCTCGCCCGGCTTCACACGCGCCGAGGGCACCTGCTTCCAGCCGCCGGCAGCAACGATGTCTTCGTATCGCGCAATGGCCGCTTTCGTCGCCGCGATGTTGGCGGAGGCGAGCGTCGGGAAGCCGGGCGGCGGATTGCGCTCCCATTCCTTGAGTTGCTCGCGCTCCGTCTGGGCGTCGCTGGCGCCACCGCCCGTGGGACCGAACTGCAGGCTCCAGAAATCGTTTGTCGCGCCCGCCGGGCCGGCCGACAGGACGAACACGGCCGTCGCGGCGCCGACGCGCCAACGGCTCGTGGACCAGACGTTTTTGAGCGATGCCACCATGGAGTCCCCCCGCCAGATCGCGTTGATCTGCTCCGCTCGCGCACGTACGCAGCGCGCCCAAGAGCTACGCCCCTTCGAGACACGGATTCCTGCACAGGATTACATGTTCCGGCTTTGACAAAAAGCCC
>JAFKKW010000243.1 GCA_017304275.1 Hyphomicrobiales bacterium
CGCGCGGGGTCGCGCGCGGATAGCGCCGTGCGCGACCACCTTTTCATGCCCGCAGCGCCGGACGATCCGTTCAAGTCGTCTTGTCCCGGTTGTCCTTCTTGGCCTGGGCGTTTTTCGTCTGCTGGGACACGCTGCCGATCTGGCTCCCGGGGATGATCCTGCGGCGCTTGGTGTTTGGACTCGGCTGCATGCCGTCGTGGGACGTGCGGTCATCGGGTGGCGCGCTGTGGAAATTGCCTGCGCGGAGCAGCGCCAGCGCACGGTGCGCGGCTTCCACATGCTCCGACTTGGCCTCGAGCTTGCGATGGCGCTCCAGCTCCTTGTTGACGCGCTTCAGGGCGTTCGAGAGCGCCTGCTTGCGGACCAGCGGCCGGTCGGTTTCGCCGGGGAACTTCCGGCCGCGCGGCTTGCCTTTGCCGCGCGCCTCGCGGATCCTTTCGCGCACCTGCGTTTGCACCTTGCTGCGCTCGCTGCGGAGCTGAACCTGGAGGTCGCGCAACGCCTTGGAATCCAGGCTGTAGATTGCTGGATGATGGGTCCGGCCCACCATCTCGATCTGGTCCTGCGAAAGCACGCTACGTTCGGTTGCCCGTGAAATCGACATTCTGGCGCCTCCCTTCGTGTTGTATGTCCTTGCTGATCTGCCGCCAGCTCCCGTCCTCCGATGCGACCGTGCAGAAGCCCGGGCCTGTTTGAGGTAGGCACGACGCACGCAAGTATTGAGGGGGAAGGCGCGTTTTTCGGCGCCCGCGCTTGTCATTGCGGGCTTTTAAGGGTAGAGAGCCGCCATCTCACACGCAGCTCTCATGCGCTTTGCGGATTGAAAGCCCCGCAAGGTCGCTCCGGTGGAATGGCTAACCTCTTGGAGGGTTTAGCTTTTCTTCTCAAGGGTTGCGGAGGATCAACCGGAAAAGGACCCAAACGCACATGACCGTGCCGCAATTCAACATGCGCCAGCTCCTGGAAGCCGGCGTGCACTTCGGCCACCAGTCCCACCGCTGGAACCCCAAGATGGCGCCCTTCATCTACGGCGCCCGCAACAACATCCACATTCTCGACCTGACCCAGACCGTGCCGATGCTGCATCAGGCGCTGAACAAGGTCTCGGACACGGTCGCCGGCGGTGGCCGCGTGCTGTTCGTCGCCACCAAGCGCCAGGCTTCGGACGCGATCGCGGAAGCAGCCAAGAAGTCGGCGCAGTACTTCATCAATCACCGCTGGCTCGGCGGCACGCTGACCAACTGGAAGACGATCTCGACCTCGATCCGCCGCCTGCGCCAGCTCGACGACATCCTCGCCGACCCGCAGGGCCGCACCAAGAAAGAGATCCTCAACATCCAGCGCGAGCGCGACAAGCTCAACCAGGCGCTCGGCGGCATCAAGGACATGGGCGGCGTGCCGGATCTCCTGTTCGTCATCGATACGAACAAGGAAGGCATCGCCATCAAGGAAGCGCGCAAGCTCGGCATTCCGATCGTCGCCATCATCGACACCAACTGCGATCCCGACGGCATCGACTTCCCGGTTCCGGGCAATGACGACGCGGGGCGTGCCATCACGCTCTATTGCGATCTCATCGCGCGCGCTGCTCTCGACGGCCTGGAGCGCGGCCAGGGCGCGGCCGGCATCGACATCGGCGCCGCGGCAGAGCCCCGGGCCGAAACGCTGCCGGACGGCAAGACCTGGAAGGGCATCGACGCGCCGCGCGGCGAAGCCGATGACCTGAAGCGGATCAACGGCATCTCGGTCAAGCTCGAGCAGAAGCTCAACGACGCGGGCGTGTTCCACTTCTGGCAGATCGCCGACCTCGATGCGGAGAACCAGGCTCTGCTCGAGCGCAAGCTGAAGCTCTCGGGCCAGATCGAGCAGGAAGGCTGGATCGCGCAGGCCAAGAAGCTGGTCGAAGCCACCGCCGCGTAACCCTGCGCGGCGGGCCATCGCCCGGCACGTCACAAAGCGGCGCGTGCGGACCCGAAGGGCCCGCACGTCGCCCATTCAACAGCCACCCCAGGCACGCGGGCCTTCGACCGGTCCGGTGCGAAAGGAAGCAGTCATGAGCACAATTTCCGCCGCGACAGTCAAAGAGCTGCGCGACAAGACCGG
>JAFKKW010000244.1 GCA_017304275.1 Hyphomicrobiales bacterium
ACGTCTTGGGCGAATGCCGATTGTCAAAAAAATACGGGGCGCAGCACATGCCACGCCCCGCCGACCGCATTCGAATAACCCGCCTGCCGGGTGCCGATTGCCGCGTGCCGTCCTCTACAGCCGTTCCATGAACGGCGTCGGATCGACCGGCTTCTGACCCTGTCGCAGCTCGAAGTGCACCTGCGGCTGGTCGACCTGGCCCGTCCGGCCGGCCTTCGCGACCACCTGACCGCGCTTGATCTGGTCGCCTCGCTTGACGAGCAGCTCATCGGCATGCGCGTAGGCGGTCACCCAGCCGTTGTCGTGGCGGATCAGCACGAGGTTGCCGTAGCCCTTGAGTTCATCGCCCGCATAGGCGACCACGCCGCTCTCGGCGGCATGCACGTCGGTACCCATCGGCGCCGCGAGATTGACGCCGTCGTTATGCGTGCCGTCGGGACGCGGCCCGAACCCGGCGATGACCTTACCGGCCACCGGCCAGCGCAGCTTCGAGAAGCCTGCGACGGCCGTCGAGGTCTGCGGATTGGCCGGCGACACGGCATCGGTCGCCGTATTCGTCTCCGCCCTCGCCACACGCTCAGGCTCGGACCGCGGCTGGTCGTTGCCGGGACCTGACAGTCCCGTGCCGTTGATCATGGTCGGCCGCTGCGGCGTCGAGCCGCCGCCGATCGGCGGAACCTGCGCGCCAAGCGTCACCACGCCGGGCGTCGGCGCAGGCGTCTGCGCGGTAGCGCCGGCCGGAGCTGACGTCGAAGGAGCGGAGGTCGAGGGCGCCGAATAGGCCGGCGGCTCGTACGCCGGAGCCGATGGCGTCGCTGCCGCGACCGTCGTCGACCGCTGCCCCGGAACCTTGAGCACCGTGCCGGGCTTCACCTTCCGCGAATCCGAGATGCCGTTGTAGCGCTCGAGCTCGGTGAGCTGCACGCCGTTCTCGCGCGCGATGCCGTAGAGAGACTCGCACTACCGCACCGTATGGCTGCCGCTCCAATCCGACGACGCGTCGGCCGCGACAGCAGCGCCAGGCTGCACCGGCCGCACGGCAACCGTCTCGTAAGTCTCGCGCGGCGGGCGCGCCGTCTCGGTGGCGTAGCGGGGCCGCATGCCCGACGGCAGATGCAATTGCTGCCCGGGTCGCAGATCGTTCGAGGCAAGGCCGTTCGTCGCCTTGAGGTCGTTGACGGAGACGCCATGCTGGCGCGCGAGCGAGTAGAGCGTATCGCCCTGCCGCACATCGATCGTCTCGCCTCTGGCTGCCGAGGCCTGCGCGCCGGACGACGCATAGCCGGAACCCGAAGCGCTGTATCCGGATCCACTGTTTTGAGAAGCGCCCGAATAGGCATTCTGAGACCCGCGCGCCGGCGCTGCATTGTAGCCGCCGTACTGCTGCTGGGACGCGCCATAGCCGGACGAGCCGCCATAGCCCTGCGACTGCGACTGCCCGTAGCTGTTGTTGCCGTCATAGCGCGGCTGCGGATGAATGGCGGCGGTGGTCATGCCCGTCTGCGGCGTCGGCGCCAGCTCGGAGCGCGCCACGTCGCTGCCGTAGGACGACGGCCGGTCGTAACCGGCGGCCCCGTAGTCGGCCGATGCCGTGCGGCCGGTTGTGCCGTAGCTACCGGAGCTCGCGTGATTGCGCGCGCCGTCTGCATATCCGAGATCGAACCTGGAAACGTCGGCGCTGCAGCCCGACAATACGGCGGCGGAAGTGAAGATCAGACCGACCTTCACGCGCGCGACACCGGTGAATAGATGACATTTACGCAAGGAACTTAACATGCCACTCACCCTGAATACCCTCTTCAGGTAACCCTTAACGAGTTAAGAGAACCTTAACGGGAGCGTAAAACGCGAATCGGTCGCGCGGGCCGGTGGACGGAAGACCTGCTTGAAACGCCCGCAAATTCGGGCCCCGCACGCTGTCACGTCTACGCTCTGATTGTGCTGCGATGACGGAGAAATCCGGGCGACTTGGCGACGTCGGTCAGCATGGCGACAAAATCGTTAACCGACGCCCCCGCAACGCCTGCCCGTCGGCCTTCTCTGTTGGATTGAAGGCGCTCACTTTCACCTCTCCCCAGCGGGGAGAGGTCGCGCGCGCAC
>JAFKKW010000214.1:0-427 GCA_017304275.1 Hyphomicrobiales bacterium
CGGCGGCGCCGCGGTGCCCGCTCCCGAAGGCCAAACGCCCGCGTCCCCGGCGGCTGAACCCGCTCCGCCGGCCGCGCCGGTGCTTTCGCCCGCCGATCAACGCGAGGTCGAGACCCTGCAACGGCCCGTTGCCGATCTCAAAGCCGAGGTCGACCAACTCGTCAAATCCGTCGAGCGCAACCTCGAAAACGAGGATGAGCTGACCCGGCTCAGGGGCGCCCTCATCACCGTATTCCAAAAGGCCCGCGACACGCGCGATGCGCTGCGACCGAAATCGGAAGCTCTGCGGCAACAGATCGAGCAACTCGGTCCCGCGCCTGCGGCCGATACGCCGGATTCGGCCGAGATCGCCGCCGAGCGCGCACGGCTCAATGCACTCCTTTCGGAGGTCGAGGGGGCGCTCAAGAACACCGAACTGCGGATCGTC
>JAFKKW010000214.1:461-14574 GCA_017304275.1 Hyphomicrobiales bacterium
CCTCCTGAGGCGCAGCCCGTCGCCCGTCTCGCCTGCGACGTGGCTCAAGCTGGTCGACGACGCTCCCGGCGGGCTGCGACAGATGCGCGATTCGCTCACGGGCTGGGCGTCGCTGGCGACGCGCAACTGGGTCGATTTCGCCAGCCTGATCGCGGGCGTCCTGGTGCTGCTGGTGCTGCTCACGGCGGCGGTGCGATGGTTCCTTGCCCGTCGGCTCGACCGGCCGCGCCAGGCGCCGCCGAGCTTCTTCGTGCAGGCGGCGACGGTCGGATGGGTGGCGCCGCTGCTCGCAGTCCCGTCGCTCGCGGCGCTCGGCCTGCTGGCGACCGGGCTCGAACGCCACAACCTGATGACGTACGAGATCGGGCGGATCGCCGAGACGGCGCTGCCGGCCCTGCTCATCCTCATCGGCGTCGCGGCGCTCACGCGCGCCATCCTGCAGCCGCGCCGTCCGGTCTGGCGGCTGGTCGATCTTTCCACGCCGGCAGCGCAGCGCGTCACGCGGATCATTACCGCCATCGCGGCGGTGTTCTCGCTGGATCTCATCCTGCAGGAGACGGTGCGGCGCCTCTTCCTGCCGCTCTCTCTCGGCGTCATGGAGATGGCGCTCGCCAGTCTCGCGATCGGCGTTCTGATGCTGCTGCTCGTGCGCACGCCGTTCGAGCCCAAGTCCGTGACGACCGGCGTGCAGCATGGAACGCCGGAGGCCGCCGTGGGCGTGCCGCCGCCGGTTCCCCAGCTCAGGCCCTATCTGATCAAGCTGCCGCTGCTGGTGGCGGGCTCGGCCATCGTCGTGCTGTCGCTGGCCGGCTACATCGGTCTCGGACGCTTCATCACCACACAGGTGCTCGTCACCGGAAGCGCGATCGCCATCGTGCTGGTCGTGCATCTCGCCATCCGGGCGCTGCTCGGCGCGGCGGGAACGGGGGTCAAGCCGCTGGCGGTCGTGCTGCACGAGCAGACCGGGCTCGATCCGAGGCAGGGAACGCTTCTCACGCGCGCGCTCTCGGTTCTGCTCAACGTCGGGCTCGTGCTTGCGGCGCTCCCCGTGCTGCTCATCACCTGGGGCTTCACGCCCCAGGAAGCCTGGATGTCGCTCAAGGCGCTGGTGTTCGGCTTCCAGATCGGCGAGTTCCACGTCTCGCTGGCGCGCTTGCTGATCGCGGCGGCATTGTTCCTCGCGCTGTCATTCGTGACGCGTCTCGTCCAGCGCTGGACCGATGCCAGCGTGCTGGAATCGCGGCGCATCGACCAGGGCATCGCGAACTCCATCCATACCGCGATCGGCTATACGGGCTTCATCATCGCGGCGCTGGCGGCGATCTCCTACAGCGGACTCGACATCACCAATTTCGCGATCGTCGCCGGCGCACTCTCGGTGGGCATCGGCTTCGGCCTGCAGTCGATCATCAACAATTTCGTCTCGGGGCTCATTCTGCTCGTCGAGCGGCCGATCAAGGTGGGCGACCGCGTCAGCGTCAAGGATCAGCAGGGGTTCGTGCGCCGGATCTCCGTTCGCTCGACGGAGATCGAGACGCTGGACAAAGCGAGCGTCATCCTTCCCAACTCCGACCTCATCACGTCGCCGGTCACGAACTGGACGCATCGCAACGCGCTCGGGACGGCGTCGGTGAAGGTCCGGGTCAGCTACCAGTCCGACCCCGAGCGGGTGCGCGACATCCTTCAAAAGGTCGCGTCCGAGAGCCCCCTGCTCATGCAGCATCCGCCGCCGACCGTGAATTTCGACAACTTCGGTGCCGACGGTCTCGAGTTCTCGGTCGGCGGCGTCATTTCCGACGTGGGCAAGGGCGACGCCACGAGGACGGACCTGCGGTTTCGCATCCTCAAGGCGTTCCGCGCGGCCGGCATCGAGATACCTTATGCGCAGCACGACATTCACCTGCGCGACCTCGACGCCGTGCGCTCGGTGCTGACACGGCTTGCGGAAGAGCGTGCGCGGCAAGCCGGCGTCGTGGTGGGGGATGAGAGCAAGGGCAAGGCTTGAGGCGAGCCGCCCTCCCCTGTCATCCCGCAAAGGCGGAGGCGAAAGCCGCTTTATCCGGGACCCAGGGCTAGAGACAGACGGGTAGACGGGTATATGCGCGGCCCCTGGGTCCCGGCTCGGCGCGGCTTGCGCCGCTTGGCCGGGATGACAGGTGGAGGGCGCGGAGCGCGCGCGGCCTTCCGTCGGCAGTCGGAACAATCTTTGGCGCGACAAGCTCCAGCGGCGCGAGCGGCGTGTCAGTCCTCGCGGTAGACGCGCTCGCGGCGCTCGTGGCGCTCCGGCGCTTCGAGAGAGAGCGTAGCGATCGGACGGGCGTCGAGACGCTTCAGGCCAATCGGCTCCCCGGTCTCCTCGCAGTAGCCGTACGTACCGTCCTCGATGCGGACCAGGGCGGCGTCGATCTTGGCGATCAGCTTGCGCTGGCGGTCACGCGCCCGCAGCTCGAGCGCGCGATCCGTCTCGGACGTCGCGCGGTCCGCGAGGTCGGCGTGCTGGGTCGAATCCTCGTGTAAGCCGGCCAGCGTCTCCTTGGTCTGGCGGATGATCTCCTCCTTCCAGGCCGTGAGCTTCTGGCGGAAATACATCCGGTGCCGCTCGTTCATGAACGGCTCGTCCTCGGAGGGGCGATAATCGGGCGGAAGCACAATGGTCGAAGTGCCGGCTTTGGCCGTCAGCTTCTTGTCCTGGGCCTTGTCGATGGCGCGTGTCCTCGGCTTTGACGCCTTGCTCTGGGCCACCGCCTTAGGCGGCGCCTTCGGTGCTGCCTTGGCCTTGACGGCCGGCTTCGCAGTCGAGCGGGCGGATTTAGATTTGTTGGATGCGGATTTCCCGACCGCCTTCGGCGCGGCCTTGGTCTTAACGGCCGTCTTCGACTTGGCCAGCTTAGATGCGGGTCGCTTGCTCATAAGGGCCTCTCCAATCAAGGGCCTGCCCAATGCACCCGGACACCCCCGGCCCACGCATCCGAAGGTTCCTGGAGGGCCCAAGCGTTTGGCGTCGCTCTATTGGCGTTTGAGACTTCTTATGTCAAGGAAATCCGTCGTTTAACTCTTAAAAGCTGTGCGGGAATCAGCGCGGCAAGTCGCGGATATTGCGTATGATTTGGCGGAAGCTGCAAAAAACGGCGACGGCTGCCTTTTTAATGGGCTGTTTGCATCCATAAGTTGCATCGTCCTTGGTACTCCCCCCTCGCGCCGGTTGACTGCGATCTTCAACCCTTTCGTCCTTTTACCCTCCTTGCCGGGGTGGCGACAGCCGCCTAAGACGGTCGGGACGCTCGCGAAAACGATGAAGGATGCTTCCCGGAATGACAAAAACCGGCACCACAGACGGCAGCGGACGCTTCGAGGGCACGTCCAGCTATGTGGCGACCCGGGACCTCACCGTCGCCGTCAATGCAGCCGTGACGCTCCAGAGACCGCTGCTCGTCAAGGGCGAGCCCGGCACCGGCAAGACGGTGCTCGCGCTCGAGGTCGCCCGGGCCCTCGATGCGCCGCTCATCGAGTGGCATGTCAAATCGACCACCAAGGCGCTGCAGGGGCTCTACGAATACGACGCGGTATCACGGCTGCGCGACGGCCAGCTCGGTGACGAGCGCGTCAAGGACATCCGCAACTACATCAAGCGCGGCAAGTTGTGGGAGGCGTTCGTCGCCGACAAGCGGCCGGTGCTGCTCATCGACGAGATCGACAAGGCGGACATCGAGTTCCCCAACGACCTGCTGCAAGAGCTCGATCGCATGGAGTTTTTCGTCTACGAGACGAGCGAAACGGTGCGCGCGCGCGTGCGCCCCATCGTCATCATCACCTCCAACAACGAGAAGGAGTTGCCGGACGCGTTCCTGCGCCGCTGCTTCTTCCACTACATCAAGTTTCCCGACCCGGAGACGATGGCGCAGATCGTCGAGGTGCACTTCCCGAACCTCAAGGGGCGGCTGGTTTCGGAGGCGATGCGCATATTCTACGACTTGCGGGAGATGCCCGGCCTCAAGAAGAAGCCTTCGACCTCGGAGCTGCTCGACTGGTTGAAGCTGCTGCTCAACGAGGACATCGATCCCGCCGTGCTGCGGGAAAGCGACAACCGCAAGGTGATCCCGCCGCTTGCCGGTGCGCTGATCAAGAACGAGCAGGATATGCATCTGTTCGAGCGGCTGGCGTTCATGAGCCGGCGCAAGGGCGATTAACGTCCTTTCAACCCTGACTGCAATCGTGACGTCCACCTTAAGACAAGGGACAGAGGACTTGTGGCATCGTGCCCGTCTCTTTCCCTCAGCGAGGACGCGTTGCCATGACCTCAAAGACCGCCCAGCGCTTTTTCATTCTCGCGCTCGCGCCTCTCGTGATGATGGGGGCGTTGCGTCCGTCTGCAGAAGCGGAAGCACACGCGACGGCGCGCAGCCTCGACGACAGCCGGTTGGAGCTTGCTTCACTGAAGGCCGATGCGCGGAGCCTGATTGTGCATATCGACGGGCCGTGAGGTCGGCGGTAGGCAGTAGGCAGTAGGCAGTAGGCAGTCGCGAAACAGATTCGGCCGGGGCGCTTCGCGCTCCGGCCTTTTTGTCATCAATGCTCAATCCCTGCTCCATGGCCGCCCTCGAGGCGGCCATCCAGGGGCCGCCGGGACAGCGGTGCGCGTGTTGCCCCTGATGGCCGGGTCAAGCCCGGCCATGGTGTGTGGGGGGTTGTGGGTTTCGGCAACCTCTACGATCAGGCGGCGGCGACGTCGGACAGGAAGCTCTCGATGCGGGCGCTCAGGGCTTTGGTGCGCGTCGATACCATCGCGCTGGTCTCGAGCACCTGGCGGGCAGAATTGAAGGTCGAGGTCGCGGCCTCGGTCACGCCGGCAATGGTCTGGCTCACATGGTGGGTGTCACCCGCCGCGTGATGGACGCTGGCGTTGATTTCGGAGGTCGCCGCACCCTGCTGGTTCACGGCCGCGGCGATCGTCTGCGTGATACCGTTGACCTGCTCCATGCGGCTCGCGATCTCGGCGATGGCGTGAACGGCGTGATCGGTCGCGGTCTGGATCGAGCCGATCTGCTCCGAGATGTTCTCGGTCGCCTGGGCGGTGCGCATCGCCAGCGTCTTGACCTCGGTCGCGACGACGGCGAAGCCGCGGCCGGCCTCGCCGGCGCGGGCAGCCTCGATGGTGGCGTTGAGCGCCAGCAAATTCGTCTGTCCGGCGATCTCGCGGATCAGCGTCACGACCTCGCCGATCTGCTGCGCAGAGACCTTCAGCTCGGACATGCGCTCGTTGCCGGAGGCGGCCATCGCACTCGTGGAGCTGACGTTGTTGAGGGCTTCCGTGATCTGGTTGCCAATGTCGGTAATCGACACGGAGAGCTGCTCGGCCGCTGCCGCGACCGTTCCGACGTTGGCGGAGGCCTGGTCGGACGCCGTGGCGACGAGCTGGGCCTTGTCGTTGGTACCGGACGCAATGCCCTGCAGGGAGCCGGCAGTCTGCTCGAGATCTTCCGCCATCACCGACAGGGCGGCGATGGTCTGCTCGGCGTCGGCCTTGAAGCCCTCGATCAGGGATTCGAGCGCCTGCTGGCGTGCTTCGCGCCGTTTGGCCTCGCGGGCCTGCTCGGCTTCGAGCTTGCTGCGCTCGATCGTATTGTCGCGGAACACGGCCACGGCACGGGCCATCTCGCCGATCTCGTTCTCGTAGGAGGTGAACGGAATGGTCTCATCGGCCTCGTTGCGGGCAAGGCGCGCCATGACGCCGGCGAGCGCCGGAATCGGGCGCGTCAGGAACTTCGAGAGGGCAAAACCGACGACGGCCATCACGACGAGGAGCGCGGCGGAGGTGAGCAGGATCTTCTTCTCCAGCGCGGCGGACAGCTCATAGACAGCAGCCTGCTTCGAGCCGGCGAACAGAATGCCGATCACGTTCGACGCTTGATCGACGATCGGGAAATAGATGGTGAAATACGGCGTGCCGAGGATGTCGGCGGCGCCATTATAGGCGTGGCCGGCCTTGACGGCAGCGTAGGCCGCGCTCTCCTTGCCGAGCCAGGTGCCGACGGCCCGCGTGCCGTCCGCGGCCTTGACCGTGGTCGAAACGCGCACGAAATCGTCCGCCGACGTATCGTAGGCGAAGAGCGTCATCGGCTCACCGGTCATACGGGTCATCGAGTCGACGAGCGCGTGGCTCCCGTCATTGGGAATGGCGCTGATCACGATCTTCTCGACGGTGCCGTCGTCCGACCACACGATGCGGGTCGCGGGATCGACCGTGGCCATCAGCTCGGCGCCGATGCGCAATGAAAGCTCCTGATTCTCGAGCGCCTTGCGCTCGGCGTCGGCGCGCAGTTGAAGATGCATGACAAGCATCAGGCAGAGGGTCGAAATGACCACTGCGCTAAGGGTCAGAAGCGAGATCAGCCTTTCCAGGCGCACGCGTTCGAATGCCACTTTCAGGAGTTTCATCTGTGACCTTAGCTTTCCCACGCAACTATCTGAGTTTTCCTAAGAATATTGTTCTCTCATGAATGAATGGTTTCTGCCGGATTTGGCATCCGGCTTTTAGACATTGTTTGTCTTTCTTTATTGCCGTTCACGACTTCCAGACGCCGCCTGCGGGGGCGCGGAGATGAACGCAAGCTGACAGCCGGCTTCAGGGCGAGTTCATTGGCGGAAGCGTAATTCCTGTCCTCTATCCTGCCGGCAGAGACCGGTGGGACCGGCGGAGTTGAGAATGAGCGAATTTCTAAAAAGCGCAGCCCTCGTCATCATGGGTCTGACCGTGATCGGCGCCGGCGTCGTCGTCGTGTTTTACGGCTAGCTGCCGTTGATCGTCCGGCTGGGCGCTCGCTTGCGGCAGGCTCGCGGCGTGCCTAATTAGGGACTACTCTCAACGAGGGTTTCCCTTGCGCGCCAGCGACCTTTCCGTGACCGTGACCGACAGCCTGGCTCGAGCAGGCCATCGGATCCAGGATCTGCTCACGCCCTCCTTGCGGCTCGGCGTGACCGGGCTCGCGCGCTCCGGCAAGACGGTCTTCATCACGGCCCTGATCCGCAACCTCACCCAGGGCGGGCGCCTGCCGTTCTTCGCGCCTTATGCCGAGCATCGGATCCTCTCGGCAGACCTCGAGCCTCAGCCCGACGACAACGTTCCGCGCTTCGATTACGAGGCGCACGTCGGCGCGCTGGCGGCCGATCCGCCGGAATGGCCGGAGAGCACGCGGCGTGTTTCGGAAGTGCGGGTTGCGCTGTCGTTCCTGTCGGAGCATCCGATCCGGCGTGCGCTCGGCATCCGCCGGCTCAATCTCGACATCGTCGATTATCCCGGCGAATGGCTGCTCGATCTCGGCATGCTCGGCGAGAGCTACGACGCGTGGTCGGGCGATGCGCTGGCACGCGCGCGTGCGGTGCCGGGCGACAAGGCAACTGCCGCATGGCTTCAGTTCGTCTCCAAGGTCGATGCCGCAGCAGCCGAAGACGAACAGATCGCGCTTCAGGGCGCGCGCCTCTTCACCGAACATTTGCGCGCGGTGCGCGCGCAGTCGGTGGTGGCGACGCTCGGTCCAGGCCGCTTCCTGATGCCGGGCGACCTCGAAGGCTCGCCGCTGCTCACCTTCTTCCCCATTTATCCCGCGGACGGTGTGCCGCCTCAGCGCGGCAGCCTCGCCGCCATGATGGCACGGCGCTACGAGAGCTACCTCACGCATGTGGTGAAACCGTTCTTTCGCGAGCATTTCAGCCGGATCGACCGGCAGATCGTGCTCGTCGACGTGCTCGGCGCGCTCAACGGCGGGGGAGATGCGATCCACGAGCTCGAGCGCGCGCTCGCGTCCGTGTTGAGGGCGTTCCGTCCGGGAACCGCGAGTTGGCTCGCAAGCCTGTTCGGCGGCCGGCGCATCGACCGTCTGCTGTTCGCGGCCACGAAGGCCGATCACATCCATCACACCAGCCACGACCGGCTGGAGGCGATCCTCGGTCTTCTCACGCAGCGCGCGGCGCAACGGGCCGGCGAGTCGGGTGCCGCGACGCACGTGATGGCGCTCGCGGCACTACGCGCGACGCGCGAGGCGCAGGTGCGTGACGGCAAAGCAATGCTGCCCTGTATCGTCGGCGTACCGCTTCCCGGCGAGGTGGTCGACGGCCAGCGCTTCGACGGAAAACGGGAGGCGGCGATCTTTCCGGGCGACCTTCCCGAGGACCCCGCGGCCGTGCTCTCCGGCATCCGGCTCACGGAAACCGCTCCGGCACCATCGCCGCCATCGCAGCAGGTGGCGGAGCCCCCCGGCGCGCCGGAAGCCGCCGCGCAGCCGACACCACCCCCCGCGCCGGAAGAGGCCGTTCCCGCGGCCCCTCCGCCCCCCCCGGCCCCACCCAGGCAGCGCTTTGACTGGGAGCGTTTCGTGGGGCTGCGGCTGCCGGTATGGCTGGGCGCCATCGCGCTCTCGGTCGCGGGCTTCTTCTTTGTCAGCTACGCCATCGAGAGCGGCTTCTTCACGCCCGAGATGCGCGTTTTGTCGGCCGCCGCCGCCTCGGTGCTGTTCCTCGCCGGTGCCGAATTCGTCCGACGGCGCGTGAGGAGCGGCAACGTCGCGGCCATCGCGTCGGCGCTCGCCGCAGCCTCGATCGCCACGGCCTATGGGACGGCCTATCTCGCCACCAAGACCTACGGTCTCGTGCCGTCGGGCGCCGGCTTCATCATCACCATCGGCGTCAGTATTGCCGCCATCGCCGTCGCGCTCGCCTATGGCGAGGCGGTGGCGCTGATCGGCATCGTGGGCGGCTATGTGGCGCCCGCCATCTATGGTGGCGGCGAGGCGAACGCGCCGTTCCTCGTGATCTATCTCACGGCGCTGTCGGCCGTGACCTACGCCGTGATCCGCTTCAGGAGCTGGTGGCGCCTGAGCTTCGTCGGGCTCATCGGGCCGGCGTTCTGGGGCCTCGTCTGGGTATCGAGCGCGGCGCTTCGCCACGACTATGTCTGGGGCAGCATCTTCCTCATCGCGCTGCCGCTGATCGTCGCCGTCGCCTCCTGGCCCGGCTGGCAGGAGGATGGGCCTGTCATCGGGCTGCGCGGCTTCACCGCGATGCGGACGCCCGAGCGCGGGTCGCTGGTCGGCGCGACCATTCTCGCGGCGCTCGGCTTTGCCCTGTTCCTCGACAGCTCGCAATACGCCATCGGCTATTGGCAGGGGCTGATCGTGTTCGCCGCGGCCACCATCGCACTCGGTTTGGTGTCGCCGCCGCATCGGGCCCTGCAGCTTCCCGTTCTCATTGCGTCGGGCGTGGCCCTGCTGCTGTGGCGCAATGTCGATCCGGTGGCGGGCTTCATCGTCACGGGACTATTAGCTGTCGTATTCGGCTTCGGTGCGCTCGATCAGTTCCGCCGCCTGCGCGAGCCGGGCCTGTGGGCCGGCGTGCACGCCATCGTCGCGGTCTTCATGTTTTCGGTCGCGTTGTTCAAGGTCGAGGGCTGGGGCGACGCCATCGCCAACCGCCACCTCTGGGCGCTCGGCGCGCTGGCGCTGGCGGCGGGCTTCATCGTGCTGCTGCGGCTGTTCGCCGAACGCGTCGAGGGCGAGCTCGAACGCAGCCAGGTCTATGCGGCCTGGGGCGGAGCGGTGACGACACTGGTGTCGCTCGCGGTGGTCTTGGAACTCGATCCGCTGTACTTTCCCGCGGCCGCCGCGCTGGCCATCCTCGGGCTCGCTGCGGTGCACATGCGCGCGCCGGTGCGCGGGCTGAGGATCGTCGCCGCGATCTATCTCGCGATCTACGGCCTGCTGCTGCTCGGCGCCTTCAGCTATGCCGACGGTCTCGCCTACACGCCGGACTATATGAGCTATGTGTTCGTGCGCGATACGAGCGACCAGGCGCTTGCCCTGCTCGTGATCCCCGGCATCGCGCTGCTTGCGGCCGGAACCCTGTTCCAGATAAGTCGCCCGGCCGAAACGAAGTCGCTCGTGGCGGTGATCGACATCGTCGCCATCATTGCCGAGGCCATCGGCCTGTTCTACCTGCTGGCGCTGCCTTATGGAAACTCGCGCTGGAGCGACACGCTGGTGCTGGCGGCGCGTATCGCCGCGCCGGAACTCGCCGTTGCCGCGGTGGCGGTCTATGTCGGCCGGCGCTTCGACCGGCAGGCGGCCTACACCGGCGGCATCATCCTCACCGGCGTCACGGTGCTCGCGATGCTCGCCGTCCTCATCCTGCCGCTGCTGCAGTTCTGGCCGCCTTACGCGGTGCCCGGCACGGTGATCATCAACGTCACCCTTGTCGCTTATGGCGTGCCGGCGCTGCTGCTCTATTTCATCGGCTGGTATCTGCGGCAGGAAACGCGCCGGGGCATCCGGCTGTTCGGTATTGCGGTTTCGATTTTCGCCGTCCTCGTCACCTATGCGATGCTGATGATCGACATCCGCCACGCGTACAATCTGGGCGCGCCGACGCTGCAGGGCGGCATGTCGCAATCCGAGTACTACGCCTATTCCATCGCGACCCTGGTTTTCGGGCTCGGGCTGCTGATCGGCGGCGTGGCGTTCAAGCATCGCGGGGCCCGCGCCGTCAGCTTCTTCTTCGTGCTGGCGGCGACCATCAAGGTATTCCTGTTCGATGCCTCGGAGCTGACCGGCCTCTGGCGTGTGCTGAGCTTCCTGCTGATGGGCCTCAGTTTCCTCGGGATCTCCTGGGCTTATGCGCGGTTCGTCTTCGGCATCGGGACGCGGAAGGAGCCGCCGCCGGTCCCATCCGCGCCGCCACCGCTGGAAAGCCCGGAGCCTCCGCCGGTCCCGCAGGGCTGATGCCCGCGCGGCGGAGGGCCGCTGCCCTTGCGGAATCCGCGGCGGCCCTTTATTTCGCCGCCATGACAGAGCCAGCCAAGCCTCCCGTCGACTCCATCCTGATCATCGACTTCGGGTCGCAGGTGACCCAGTTGATCGCGCGCCGCCTGCGCGAGACCGGGGTCTATTGCGAAATCCACCCGTTCAACCGGGCGGCCGAGGCCTTTGCCGCGATGCGGCCCAGGGGCGTGATCTTCTCCGGCGGTCCCGCCTCGGTGACCGACGAAGGCAGCCCGCGGGCGCCGCGGGAAGTGCTCGAGGCGAACGTGCCGATCCTCGCCATTTGCTACGGCCAGCAGACACTGGCGCTGCAGCTGGGCGGCAAGGTCGAGGGCGGACACGCCCGCGAGTTCGGCCGCGCCGATGTCGAGATCAAGGAGCCGAGCCGGCTCTATGAGGGCGTGTGGGAGATCGGCGGGCGCTATCCGGTCTGGATGAGCCACGGCGACCGGGTGACCGAGTTGCCCGAGGGCTTCCGCGTGGTCGCGACCTCGCCCAACGCGCCGTTCGCGATCGCGGTGGACGAAGCGCGCAGCCGCTACACCACGATGTTCCACCCCGAGGTGGTGCATACCCCTGATGGCGGCAGGCTGCTTGCCAACTTCGTGCACAACATCGTGGGTCTCAAATCCGACTGGACGATGTCGGCCTATCGCGCGCGCATGATCGACAAGGTCCGTGCGCAGGTCGGCAAGGGCAGGGTGATCTGCGGCCTCTCCGGCGGCGTGGATTCGTCGGTGGCGGCTGTGCTGATCCACGAGGCGATCGGCGACCAGCTCACCTGCATCTACGTCGACCACGGCCTGATGCGGCTCAACGAGTCCGAGGAGGTCGTGACGATGTTCCGCGACCACTACAACATCCCGCTGGTGCATGTGGACGCGAGCGAGAAGTTCCTGGGTGCGCTGGAGGGCCAGACCGACCCCGAGGTGAAGCGCAAGACCATCGGCCGGCTGTTCATCGAGACGTTCGAGGACGAGGCGCGCAAGATCGGCGGGGCGCAGTTCCTCGCGCAGGGCACGCTTTACCCCGACGTGATCGAGTCCGTCAGTTTTTCGGGCGGCCCTTCGGTCGTCATCAAGTCGCACCACAATGTGGGCGGGTTGCCCGAGCGCATGAACATGCAGCTCGTCGAGCCGCTGCGCGAGCTGTTCAAGGACGAAGTGCGCGCGCTGGGCCGCGAGCTCGGGCTGCCCGAAAAGTTCGTCGGCCGCCATCCGTTCCCCGGCCCCGGCCTCGCCATCCGGCTTCCGGGCGGCGTGTCGCGCGAAAAGCTCGACATCCTGCGCCAGGCCGACGCGATCTACCTCGACGAGATCCGCAAGGCGGGGCTCTACGATAAGATCTGGCAGGCCTTCGCCGTGCTGCTGCCGGTCCAGACGGTGGGCGTGATGGGCGATGGGCGAACCTACGAGTTCGTCTGCGCACTGCGCGCCGTGACCTCCGTCGACGGCATGACGGCCGACTTCTACCCCTTCGAGATGGACTTCATCGGCCGCGTCGCGACCCGCATCATCAACGAAGTCCGCGGCATCAACCGCGTCGTCTACGACGTGACGAGCAAGCCGCCCGGCACGATCGAGTGGGAGTGATGCTTGCGACGTAAGTCGTCGTAAGGTAAATACTTGCGCATCGCGCCGTTCGCCACGACGGCGATTGCTGAAGGCGGAAGAAAGAGCCCGCAGCAGTTGGGCCCTCGATGAATGGGTGAACTCGCTCTCCGTGGCCACGCGACCTCGCTGGACATCGACCGTCGTCCAGTCCCTCCCGGCCCGCACGACAAGGCGAGTGCCCATCCTTGAAACGGTGTGACGCTAAACGCGAGGAGGGCAGGGGATGACTTTACGGATCGCCATATTCGGAGCGGGCCGTATCGGTTGCTGGATCGCGGGCCCCCTGGCGGCGCAGGGCCACGACGTCACCCTGATAGGCCGGGAGCCAACCGGTCGCGAGATCGCCGAGCATGGCCTGACCGTGCTCGATGCCGACGAGGTGATCGCAGCCACGCGCAACCTGCGCTACGACGTGGGACCGGAGTCATTGGCGTCCGCCGACCTAGTTCTGGTGACCACCAAGTCCGGAGGCCTCGCCGCCGCAGCTGCAGATATCACCCGCCTGGCTCGCGACGATACCGTCCTTGTTACGCTGCAGAACGGGATCGGCGTTGCGGCAGCGTTCGCTCCCTTGGTGCCGCGCCAGAAAGTGCTTGGCGGGATTGTCGGCTTCAATGTTGTCCACGCCGGAGGCGGACGCTGGAGCAAATCCAGCAAGGGTATGATCCATTGCGAGAAACACCCCTTGCTGCGCGATTTCGGCTGGCACCTGGTGGAGGACCTGCGCCCGATCGAATGGGGCAAGCTGTTGCTCAACCTCAATAACCCGATCAACGCGCTTTCCGGCCAGCCGCTGAAGCAGCAACTCGAGCAGATTGGCTATCGCCGCATCCTCGCTACTGCGATGGACGAGGCGCTGGCGGTGGCAAAGGGCGCCGGAGTCAGGCCGGCGAAGCTCGGTCCCACCGCGCCCGCCTTGCTGTCGGCCGGTTTGCGCGCGCCCGACTGGTTGTTCAACCCGGTCCTCCTGCCGCGTCAGAAGATAAGCGACACCGCGCGACTGTCGATGTCTGACGACTACGACACCGGGAAGCCCACTGAAATAGCCGAACTCAACGGCAAGGTCGTCGTTCTAGGCCGCCAGTTCGGCATCGAAACGCCGGTCAACGCCGCCCTAGTCAAGCTCATCGAAGCGGGCGGCGGCAATCATTTCGACGCGAGAACCATGCTGCGACTGGTCGGGCTGTAAATGATGGCCGTCGCTGAGCCCATGTCGCGAGGACGCCGGCAGGCATCGGGCCGCAGGGACGCCGTGACCACCAACTGAGCGCCTGGCGCGACACTGGGCTTAGAGGTGCGACCGGTGGAGACGATTCTGCGACGTTTGCGCTTGTCCGTCGTTTAGCCGAGGCTAACGACAAGGAGCATAACGATGGCCGATGAGATCGCGCTTGGCGGCAGGGCGGGGGAGCTGTTCGCCGGCATCCCCGTCAGGGATTTCCAGAAGTCGCTCGACTGGTACCAGCGCCTGCTTGGCGCGCCGCCGAGCTTCTTCCCCAACGACCGCGAGGCGGTGTGGATGCTCGCCGGGCATCGCTGGCTCTACATCATCGTCGATCCACGGCGCGCCGGCGGCGCCGTGCAGACCATCATCTGCGACGAGCTCGAGGCGCTGATTGCGGAGATCGCCGGGCGTGGCATCGACTTCGTGGACGAGGAAGCGCCCGGAAAAGGCGTGCGCAAGGTGATGTACAA
>JAFKKW010000245.1 GCA_017304275.1 Hyphomicrobiales bacterium
ACCAGAGTGCCAGCCCGATCGCCAGCGTCAACAGCATGCGGAGCGACAGATCGCGCGTCTCCTGCGTCTCCCACGTCTTCCTGACCTGCGGAACGTAGGACGCCGTCGTGCAGATGGCCGCCGCCGTGCCGATCAGGGTAGTCCATCCGTCCATGCGCCTCGCGCTACTCCTCGGGCTTTCGCAACGTCGGTTGAGCAACCCGCTCGTTCGGCCTGGAGTTCCGGACCTGTTGTGAGACGCCGACACCAAGCGCGACCGCTACCTCAACACTTATCGCCTGGATCCGCCTTCGGTCCGAGCGCCGGGGCATTGTTCAAGGCAATGACATCGGTGCTGCGGATCCGGATCGGCTGCCAGGGCGTACCGAGCCGAAAGCGCTCGACGCCGTGCCGCCGCAGCCTTTCGCAATCCGACTCGCCGCCGGTCGCCATCTGGAAAATGAGGACCGCGAGATGCTCCCGATGCAGCCTGCTGTCCGGGGCCAGCTCCAGGTCGGCGCAGGCCTGATCGAAGGCCCGCTTCAGAATTGAAAGTTCCTCGTTCGTGAATGCCGAATGGTCTTTGCGCGATCCCATGACAACCTGCTCTGAAAAAAACGAGCCGAGTATCCACAGGCAAGCCGAACGGAGGCAAGGTTCGAAACCCGACCCCGCGCCCAATTCTTATGAAACTGTAAATGCTTCGAACAACACTCCTCTGTCTGCGAAAGGACAGCCTTCGAGGATGCGCGATCCGACTTATCCCCAGCCTGCGTAAGTGCGGGCCGTTTTCCCGGGCCCACCACACATCGGCCATGTCGTCGGTCTACGAGGCCCATTGATCCGCTATTGAAATCGCCCTAATCGATGAAGCCGCGGGACGAGGCGCCAACGCCGAAGGTCCGCAAACGTCCGAACGATGTCGTCAGTGATCCTCGCCAGCATCGCCCGCCGTATGATCTCCCAGGCACGGACTGCGGTCAGGCCGGTCGGGGCCGGGCTTGCGGTGGCATGTCTCGGCTTGGCGCAGCCGACGCCGTCGCTCGCGGCCGACGAGCCGGCAAACAAAGCGGCCGCATTGCCGGCCGACCCCGAATGCCTGACCATCTCGCAGGCGTCCGCCGCCACTTACACCATCTCGAACACGGCCTGTGGGGAGCAAAGCGTGATCGCCTCGATAGAGCTTGCAGACGCCGGCAATCTCGCGCGATGCTTCGTCAAGAAAATCCGCACCCAGATCTCCATCGCCAGCGAGGGATCGGCGCCCATCGTCAACTACCAGTGCATCGAGGGGGCGCAAGGGTGCACGGTCGAGATTGTGCGGGACATGTTCCCCGAATGCCATGCCGGCTGACGGCGTGAGCTGGGAAAGGCACCGACACGATGTCTTCTTTTGACCGCGACGCCTCGATTGAGCGCAAGCAGATCCACGAGATCTCGCTCAACGTCGCGCGCCGTCTGCGCCATGTGCTCGACCGCAATCACTACATCCCGGCCGCGCTCCGTCCGGAGGTGGATCAGACGGTGCGCGTCATCACCGGCGTCCAGCGCGACATCGACCAGATCATGGGCGCCTTGCCGTCCGACGAGCCGCTCGACTTCGCCATCCTGACCCACATCATGGGCGGGCAGCGCCACGCGCTCGACCTGCTCGAGATCCTCGAAGAGAAGCTCGAGGGCGGCCGGAGCCATTTCCAGCGCGATTCGGCGCGCGTGCATGAGGCGCTGATCACGGTTTCCCGCGAGATCGAGGAGGACGCCCGGCGCTATGCCCATGAGACGCCGTACGCGCCCCCCGATCGCCGTGCTCCGCCTCGTCCGCCGGCCGCCCCCAGTGCCGCACCACCGCGGGCGAAAGCAACCCCGCTAAGAGGCGGTCATGGGAGCGCGGTAGCGAGCCTGGGAGCCGGCAACCTGCTTGCACTCCTGACCAAGCCTGTGCCTGTTGCACTCGCCGCTCTCACGATCGGGGCCGGCCTCGTGATCGCGATCCAGAAGCTCGTCCCGGGCAATCCACCCGCAGAGCAGCCATCCGTCGCCGTGCTGGCGCCCCAAGCGCCGCCCCCGGTGGCGGACGCGCGCGTCACGGTCTCCCCGCCGACTGAGAC
>JAFKKW010000246.1 GCA_017304275.1 Hyphomicrobiales bacterium
AACCGGACGATCCCTTCGCCTTGCAGCTGCTGCAGGGCTTCGACGGACGGGATGGGGCGTCATCGAGAGCGACGGCGTGCGGCTGTCGTATGTGTCGTCGGGGCTTGTCACGTCGACCTCCGACGAGGATCTCGCCTTTCGATTGCGCGAGCTGTTTGAAGGGCTCACGAGCGTCATCGCGTCTTGCGGGGCGACGGAAGCAGCCGTCGAAGAGACGTTCGTCAACGAGAACCCGCGCTCGACGCTCAAACTCGGACAGGCGCGCGGCATGGCCTTGCTCGCGCCCGCGATGCGCGGTTTGCGGGTCGCAGAATATACGCCGAACCTGATCAAGAAGTCGGTCGTCGGGGCGGGGCACGCCGAGAAGCACCAGATCCAGGCCATGATCGGCTTCCTGCTGCCGAAAGCGCGGTTCGACAGCGCGGACGAAGCGGATGCGCTCGCCATCGCCATCTGTCATGCCAACCACCGCGGCGCGGCGGCGCTGGCGCGGCGCGTGCTCGACGGGGAGGCCGCGCGATGATCGGCCAGCTCAAGGGGAAGGTGGATGCGATCGGCGAGTCGCATGCCATCATCGACGTCGGCGGCGTCGGCTACGAGGTGCAGCTCTCGGCGCGCACGCTGCGCAACCTCAAGCTTGGCGAGGCGGTGGTGATGACCATCGACACGCACGTGCGCGAGGACGCGATCCGGCTGTTCGGCTTCCAGAGCGAGGTCGAGCGGAGCTGGTTCCGGACGCTGCAGAACGTGCAGGGAGTCGGCTCCAAGGTGGCGCTGGGCGTGCTCGGCGTGCTGTCGACGCAGGACCTCGCGAACGCCATCGCGCTCGGCAACTGGGCAGCCGTCGAGCAGGCGCCGGGGGTCGGTAAGAAGCTCGCGCAGCGCATCGTGGCCGAGCTCAAGGACAAGGCGCCGGCGCTGTCGGTCGCGGGTCTCCACGTGCCGGTCGCGTCGGGGCCGGGTGGTGTTGCGGACGTGCCGGCGGACGGGCTGGCGGCGGCGGAGGCCATCTCGGCGCTCACCAACCTCGGCTACAACCCGGCGCAGGCGTCGGCCGCGGTGGCGGCTGCCATGAACGAGCTCGGTGCGGACACGGACACCGCCAAGCTCATCCGGCGCGGCTTGAAGGAGCTAGCGCGATAGCGGAGCGCGTCGG
This sequence comes from Hyphomicrobiales bacterium, assembly GCA_017304275.1. GTDB lineage: Bacteria > Pseudomonadota > Alphaproteobacteria > Rhizobiales > Hyphomicrobiaceae > Hyphomicrobium_C. The sequence continues at coordinate 1,157 of JAFKKW010000246.1, forward strand.
GCGAAAGCCGTGGCCTAAGGCTGTGACGCGGCGCGGTGCTTCTTCTTGCGGGAATACTTGGATGAAGGCTTCGGTCCACCGTGCGGCTTCGCCGGGCCGTCGTGGGGTCTTCCAGGCTTCGCGTGGCTCCGGGGCGCGTCTCCCTTGCGACGGGGATGACCGTCTGCTTTCCGATCCCGCCATGGAGTCTTGGTGCGGAAGTCCGTCTGACGATCGGACGGAGTTCCGGCCTCTCCGTCTTTGCGTGCCGGGGTGGCATGGGCGGGCTTGTCCCGTAACGCCGCGTCGTCTCCCATCGATGGTCCGAGACGCGAGATCCGTCCCTCGTTGGGCTTCATGGCGCGCGCGGCGTCGGCGAACCTGTCCGCGCATTCGGCGGCGACCTGGAAGCGGGTATCGCGGTCGAAGATCTTGATGGCGCCGATTTCCGATTTCGTCACATCGCCGGCGCGGCAGAGCAGCGGCAGCAGCCAGCGGGGATCGGCTTTGCGCTCGCGGCCAATGTCGACGCGGAACCATACCATCTCGCGGCCGTGATCCTTCACAGGGCGAGAAGGGCGGCGCTCGGCCTGGCTCGCGTCGCGGTCGCGATCTTGCGGCGCGTTGCGGCGGTCGGTGCGATGGCGGAACCCTTCGCGTGTTGCGGGGGCGCGGGCATCGCGCCGTGGCGGCGGGCCAGTGTCCTCGGCCAGGTCCTCCGGCGCGGGAAGCTGGGCGCGATGCACGCGGACAAGAGCGAGCGCGATCTCGTCCGCCGTACGGGCGGCCTTGAGCGCCTCGACGAGCTTTGCGTCCTCCTCGGTGGCCGGCTCGGTGAAGGTGGCACTGGCGAGGAACCGCTCCTGATCGCGCGCGCGGATCTCGTCTGCCGTCGGCGCCGGATCCCACGTGACCTTCAGCTTGGCGCCGGCCAGCAACGCGTCG
>JAFKKW010000215.1 GCA_017304275.1 Hyphomicrobiales bacterium
CCAGTTGGCTACATAGGCGCGGGCGCCGTCCGCGGTGACGGCGACGCGCTCCGGATATTCTCCGACCTTGATAGTGGCCGGCGCCGCATGGGTGCCAAGCAGAGAGACGCTGCGTGCCTGCTGATTGGTGACGAGGACGCGCGTTCCGTCGGGCGTGACGGCGGCACCGTAGGGCATGGCTCCGCTCGGCACGGTTTCGATCACCGCGAGCTTCGCGGTGTCGATGACCGACACGTTTCCGCTCTGCACGTTTCCGACGTAGAGGCGCGCGCCATCCGGAGAAAGAGCGAGCGCAAACGGGGCACGGCCGACGGGGATGGTCGCGGCGACCGAAAGATCCGCGGTGCGGACCGCGCTCACGCTGTCGCTTTCGCGATTGGCAACGAAGAGAAGCGTCTCGTCGGGCGTGAGCAGGAGATGGGCCGGGGCGCGGCCGACGCCAATGACCTTTTCCGGCTCCCGTCCGTCAACCGCCATCACCGAGACATGGGCGCCGTTCCAGTCTCCGATGAAGAGACGCCCGCCCTTCGCGACGGCGATCCCGAACGGCGATCCCGAGACGGAAAGCGATCGTACGACCTTCTGCGCTTCGAGATCGACGACGGAGACCTTGCCGAGATCCGGATGCGTGACATAAGCGATGGCGCCACCGGGTGCGAGCGCCAGCGCGGCGGGTGCCTTGTCGAGCGCGATCGAGAAGGCGGGCTTGTCCGCCCCGTCCTCGATGGCGCGCAGAGCGGCGCCGGCCTGGCTGACGACGTAGACGCGCTCTCCCGGTTCCGCCGCGGCTGCCCGCGGAAGGCACGCCGCGCAGGCCGCCAGGGCAATCGCTTGGATAACGCGGCGCACGCCCGTCATCATCGTGCTCAGCTCTTGCCCTCGACCTTCGCCTTCAGACCCTTGAGCCCTTCCTGCATGAACTCGGTCATGGCTTTCACGGCGGCTTCGTCGTTGAGGTTGTCAGGCGGGAAGTTGCTGGTGTCGCCGCGGTAGAAGCGGCCGATCCAGGTCACCTCGCTGCCGTCACCCGCTGGTGTCACGGCAATTGTCGCCGAATAGAAGCTTACGGGCAGTGCCTCGAGGTTCTCGGTCGATAGGCGATAGCCGTAGCTCATCTCCTTGTCGTTGTACTCGTCGAGCCCTTCGACGAGGTTGCCGGTCTTGAGCGTAATGGTGCGCGAAGCGCCTGCGGCAGGATCGTTGCCGCCGGTGGCCTCCGCTTTCGTGATGGCCGGGTTCCAGCTCACGTCGCCGAACGACTTGAGCGCCTCCCACACCTTCGCCGGCGGCGCGGCGATGGCGATCTTCTCTTCCGCCTTCTGCGGAGTGGGTCCGTGCGCGAGCACTGTCGCTGCGGGCACAGCGAGGAACACCAGGGCACATATTGCGCGAGCTATGAACGTCATTTTCAACCTCGTTTGGGCGTTTCAGGTTCTAAGGACCGCGCCGTGCATCGGGGGCACCGCGCCCCGAGATCGCCACGCGGGAATACGAACGCGCGCCAGCAGCGGCGCGAGGTAGAGGCCGACCAGCAGCGCGAGCGCGAGGGCGGCCGGAACGGGGCGGATGTCGACCGCGACCTCGACCGGGCGGGTGTGCGCGTGCTCCGACAGTATGCGGAGAAGGTTCGGCGAATCGACGAGATCGGCGCGGCCGAAGCCGACGGAGGCGGCGAGCGTATCGAGCTGCGCGGTGCGGACCGAGGTCAGGTGCTCGTCGCCTGTCGGCGGATCGGTGCCGAAGGGCGCCCACTTGGGATGATAGCCGGGCCGCAACTGCGCGTCGGGCGGTGGCGGGCCGGTGCGGTTCTCCTGCGGCAGCTCGTCGGCGGTGTAGGTGCCGATCTCGTGACCCTCGTCGTCGAACTTCGGCAAGGGCACCTTGTCATGACCGCCGACGCCAATCAGAAGGCCTTGCACCTTGCCGCGCGTGCCCTCGAACTCCGGCAGCATGGTGCCACCGCCGGGAAGCGGCGGCGCCTCCTGGCCGTCGGTGAGGAAGATCAGATCGGCCTTGAGATCCTCCGCGATGCTCATCGCATCATAGAAGCCCTTGGCGACCATGCTGTCGCCTTCCCAGGCCATGCGCCAGTCCAGCTCCTGAACGGCCACCTCGAGCGGTGCGAAGTTCTCGCAGACCTCAGCCGGGTTGAAGAGCAGGAACGAGCGCCGTTCGGTGAAGACGCCGAGCCCGAGCCGCGACTGGCAGGGCAGATCGGACAGCAGGCGCTCAAGCGCCGCTTTCGCCGCGTCAAGCCGGCTCACGGGCTTGCCTGCGGGCGTCATGTCGCGGGTGTTCATGCTGGCCGTGATGTCGACCACGGCCACGACGTCATAGACCTCGCGGTTAAGCGTGAGGCGCGGCAACACCAGCGCGACACAGGTCGAGGCCAGCGCTGCCAGCAACGCCCAGAAGCGCGCGTCCCTGAGCCGCTCGCGCATCAGGGCAGCCCTTTCGGTACGCCGGCGAGATCGGTCCACAGCTTGGTCGGCGCATCCGGCGGCGGCCCCTCGCCCTCGGACTCGTAGCCCGGGAAATCGCGCACGATGCGCATGGCTACGTCGTAGTTGTATTTGATGTCCCACGCGTGCGGATCGAGCCGCAGCGCGAGGCGATATTCGTCCTTGGCGAGACGCGTCAGCGGGATCGCCTTGTCGCTATCGCCGCGCTCCACCAGGGCGATGGCGTCGCGGATGCGCGCGTTGGCGTGATTGTAGATGAGGCGCGCGCGCAGCTTGGGATCGGTCATGCCCGATGAGGAATCGAGCAACGTCTGTGCCTCCTCGCGCCGGTCTCGGGCGAGTAGGAAGGCCGATCGCGCGATCAGCACCTCGTCCGACGCGTTGCGCGACTCGACGGCGACGTCGTCGCCTGCCTGCAGTGTGGCGATGATGCCGTTGTCGCGGCGCACCTCGTGCAGGCGCCAGGAGAGCACAGCGAGGGCCACGACGCATGCTGCGAGCGCCGTCGCGAGCGCCACGGTGCGGACCTTGGCCCACACGGCGGTCGCCGACACGACAAGCCAGGAGATCCAGGTCTGAGGCTTGTGCCGCATCATGCCTCCTCCGACTCAGGAACGAGACGAACTTCTGCCAGCTTCGCCGCGAGCAGAACCAGCATCGCCGCGATCGCGACGGCGAACGCGCGTGCCTTTAGGTCTTCGTGGGGAATGCGCTCGAAATAGGTGATCGGGCTGCGCTCCAGCTTGCCGATCTCGGCGATGGCGTCGGCCACGGCCTGCGGGTTTTCCGCCTCGAACGCGCGATAGCTGATGCCAAGCGATTTGAAGAACTTGTCGAGGTGCCGCTCCGGCATGGCCTGCGGCGTGTCCTGCTCGTCGGGCGCGGGCACGGTGGAGATGCCGGGCGTGCCTTCGGTGCGCAGGAACAGCCAGTAGAGGTTGATGGGCCGGCGCGCGAACGCAGCGCGTAGCTGCTCCTGCACCTTGCGGTCGATCACGGCCGCGCCGTCGGAGATCAGCACGATGACGCGCGCGGCCGGCGAGGTGTCGGCCTCCTGCATGTCGAGGGCGAGCGCGAGGCCGCGGCCGACGTTGGTGAAGGCGAGGCCAGGGCGATCCATGGCGTCCACGGCGGCCATCACCGCGCCCTTGTGCTCGGTCATCGGCAGGACGTGCATTGGCGAGGTCGAGAACGCGGCGACGCCGACGAGGTCGTGGTCACGGTGCAGGATGAAGTCCTTGAGCAGGCGCCGGGCGGCGGCGGACTTGCTCTCCTCGCCGCCCTCCGGCGCGCGGCCGGCGAATGTATTGTCCATGCTCGACGAGCGGTCGACGAGCAGCACGATATGCGCGCCTTCGCCGGTCTTCTCGATGGTGCGGCCAAGCCGGTGCAGGCCGCCGATGCCGAGAATGAGCGCCGCGATGGCGACCACGCCGGCGATGCGAAGGAGCCAGTCCAGCGCGACCGAGAGCGGATCGGTCTCGATGCCCTCGACCGAGGGATAGCTTTGCGTCCTTTGCGACGAGAGCAGCAGCGGCAGCAGCGCCAGGGGCAGAAGAACGAGCACCATCGGCGTGGCGAGAGCGAGGTTCATCGCGCGCCCCTCTCCTGACGTGCCAGCGTCGCCGCAAGCTCCTTGAGCTCAGCCGCGGGCAGACCGGTTTCGGCCTCACGCTGGGCGTCGCCGAAGAAGGCCGCACGCGACGCGCTGAAGAAGCGCTCGACCGCGGTGCGCGCATCGCCGTACTCGGGATGCGCGGTCAGGAAACGATCGACGTCGGCGGCGAGCAGCCGCTGTCCCGCCGCGGTGTCGAAGGCGCGATGTAAGGCCAGGAGCGCGGCGCGGTATCCGTCGGCGCCGCCCTTGGCCAGCGCACGCCCGATCTCGCGGGCCGCACGCGAGAAGGGACGCGCGGGCCGGCGATGGAACGGCCACCAGGCGAGATCGCGCGCGAGAAGGACAAGGAACAACGCCGCCAGGCCCGCAGCGACGAGCACCGCCGTGCGCAGGCCACCCGCGCGGCGGAGCGGGATCGCCATGTCCGGACGCAGGAAGGTCTCTGCGGTTTCGCCGCCCTTTTCCGGGAAGATCTCGCGCAGCGGCGACATCACGAACGTGAACGGTGGGATGGTCGCCGTTTCGCTGCCGTTGGGGCCGCGAACCGCGATCTCGGTCGCCGGGATCGTCTGCTTTCTGGGATCGATCGGCGCATAGAACGCCTGGTAGGTGAGCTTGATCGTGTGCAGCCGCCCATCGCCGCGACGTTCGGACGATTGCGCGAGCGAGCGCAGCTCGAGCCAATAGTTGGACGGCCCGGTCCGCGGCAGCGACGCGGTGACGATCTCGTCGTCAGGGCCGGTCTCGATCTCGATCGTGCGCTCGATGAGGTCGCCGAGGAAATAGCCGAAGGAGCGCGGCTCGACGGTATGCACGGCGCGCACGTCCGCAATCGCCTGTGTCACCAATCCGATCAGCATCAGCAAGGCGAAGCCGGTCCGCAGCATGGCTCATGCTCCCGCTGCGAGATGGGCGCCGAGGCGGTCCCACGGTATGGAGTCGGTGATCTCGAACGGCTCGCGCCCGTAGCGCGCCGCGAGCGTGCGGAAAAAGGACCGGCGGGCCTCGATCCTCCTTTGCCACTCGGCCTTCAATGACGGCCGCATGGCCACGAGACGCCGCCGGCCAGTTTCGAGATCGGCAAGCTCGAGCAGCCCCCAAGACGGGAGCGCCGCACTCTCGCGCGAGTCGACGATCCGGATGGGGACGACATCATGGCCGATCAGCGTTTCGAACAGCGCTTCGAGCTCGGCATCGGGCAACAGGAAGTCGGAGACGATGACGACGAGATTGCGCCGCTGGCCGATCCTGCGTGCGGCCTCGACGAGGGCAGAGGCGGATCTGCGCTTGGGCACGTAGGCGCGCAGGGCCGCTATCATTTCCGCTTCGCCGGCGCGCGAGCGGGTGGGCGGCACGGACAGCTCCTCGTGCACGTGATCGTCCGCCGCGTAGAGCGCGAAAGTGTCGCCGGCGCGGCGCACGGCGGTCGCGAACACCTGGGCGAGGTCGGCCGCCAGGCCCATCTTCCGCGAGGCGCCGTGAAAGCCCATGGAGCCCGAGACGTCGAGCAGCATCGTAACGCCGATCTGGCTCTTCTCCTCGAAGCGGCGCACGTGGAGCGTGCCGAACGGATCGCGCAGCGTCTGGCGCAGATCGATGCGGCGCGGATCGCGATACTCGAGCAGCGTCGCGAGATCGCGAAACAGGCCACCGGCTCCCGACTGCGTGCTGCGATGGGCGCCCTGCCGCAAGGCGCGGCTGCGCCAGATGATGCGGTAGGGCAGGTCGACCGGCGGCGGTGCCGCGCTCGCGGCGTTGGCCGTCGTCATGACACGCCCGTCATGGTACGGGCACCGTCTCGAACAGCGCGTCGATCAGCTCGCGGGCGATCGTCTCGCGCCGCATCTCGTAGACGGGCTCGAAGAAGATGCGATGCGCCATGGTCTCGAAGAATACCGAGCGCACGTCCTCGGGAACGGCCATGGTGCGGCCATCGAGCCAGGCGGCGACACGGGACGCCCGCACGAGATACGAAAGGCCGCGCGGGCTCGCGCCCGCAGACACGAGGCGAGACGTGTCGACGCCGGGGATCTCGATGCCGGCGTCGCCGGGGTTGCGGATCGCCTGCCATAGATTGACGACATACTGCTCGAGTGCGTCGCTGGTCTTGACCTCGCTCTGGATGGCGCGCGCGACGTCGTTCAGCTCGTCGTAAGCGAGAATGCTCTCCTCGAGCCCGCCGATCAGCCGGTCGCCGTCGTGGAAGCGGGTGTCGAAGGCGAGCGCGCGGCGTGTCGCCGGATCGGACGGCGTCTCGATCAGGATTTCCATCAGGAAGCGGTCGCGGGCTGCCGCGGGCAGCTCGAACGTCTCCTCGCGCTCGACGCGGTTGCGGTCGGCGAAGACGACGAGGTGGGGGAAGTGGAACTCGCGATTGAAGGCCGAGACGCTACGCTCCGCCATGAGGCGCAGCAGCAGCGAGTGCACCTGCGGACGCGCGCGGTTGATCTCGTTGAAAAAGAAGATCGCGAGGTTCTCGCCGGCGCGCAGCACCGGACCCTCTTCGACGCGCGGACGGCCGTCCTCGGCAAGATAGGTATGGTAGACGAGATCGCCGGGCATAAGGTCGATCGTGCCCTCGATGCGCTCGTAGGCGCCGCCGACGCAGCGCGCAGCGGCACGCAGGAGCGTCGTCTTACCGACGCCGACGTCGCCTTCGAGAAGCACGTGACCGCGCGCGAAGAGCGCAATGGTCAAGAGGCGAATGACGCGCTCCTGGCCGATCACCGCCTTGGCTCTCTCGGATTCGAATCGGCTTCACCGGCATCGATCTGATCGTGCGGCATCATGACCTCACGGGCGCGCGGTGCCGAACCGCAGCCTCGTTCAAAAGGAGGTGCGGCCGAAGCCGCACCCCAAGAACCCTCGGAGAGGAAGCAGAGCACTCTTGCAAGCGTGGCACTGCAGCCGAGGAATGCGAAACGTCTCTCGACCGACTACTGGATCTTCGAGACGTCGTAGACCCACTTGCCGGTCTTCTGGAAGTGCGCCGAGCGCTTGGCGTTGCGTGCAGCCTGATCGTCAAGCGACTTCTGCTGCTTGGCGAGCTCCTTCGGGTCATGCTTCGGATCGTACTTCGAGCCAGCGACCTTCTCCGGGTAGCCGGGCTTCGGCTCCCAGCAAACGCCGGCTGCCTTGCACTTCGTGCCGTCATAAGCACCGGCAACGCCAGCGCCGACGGCGAGGATCACCGCGCTTGCGGCGAGCGTCACAAGAGACTTCATCATGGGTCAGTTCCTCCAATCCACGTCTTCGACTTCGAGCGGTTCAATCCGCCCTGACATCCACACGCTGCCGGGGCGCCGTGCTGGCGCCATCCGGTCAGTTTGCGGCTGCCTTGCACTCGCCCGCATCGGCGCTTGCCGTCTCGGGTTTGTGTTCCTCCGGCTTGAACGGCTTGAAACTCTTCTTCTGCTCTTCCGTCAGCCAATCCGCGTCGGCCACGTCTCCGGAATACATGTGCCGGATCCAGGCCATCAGTTTCAGAAGGTCATCGATCGAGTGATCGTTGTGCGGGCCCATCATGCCTTGGGCACCACCGTAGATCGTTTCAAAGAGACCTTTGTCGGTCTTGTTCTTGGGGTAGGTCCAATAGGAGTCTCCGAGACCGGGGCCGAGCTTGCCTTCGCCGTAGTGGCCATGGCAGCCCGAGCAGGCCGTCAAGTAGATCTCCTCGCCCGCCGGAAGACAGGTCTTGACCTCGGTGTAGAGATTGACGCCGGTCTCAAGGAAATGCTTCGCCGCAGGCGTATCGCGCCCTTCGGGAAGCGCCGTCTCAGGAACGTTGAGGTCGTCGCCCGTGATGGTGTGGCGGAACGTTTCCGCAGCGACCGTTCCGGTTGCCAATACGCAGCCCATGATCAGTGCAGAAGTCCAGCCGAGCTTGATTTTTTTCATACTGCCGTCGAACCCGTGATCTCGATTGTGTTTGCTCATTCTCTTCAGGCTCACGACCGCGGCAGACCAGCCACGATCGGGATACCCTCGTCCTTCAAGATTTCCTCGATCTTCGGCTTCGCCTTCTCGAGTGCGAGATCGAGCGCGGACAGCAGCGCGGTGTCGTCCTTGCGGACGCCCAGCGACTGATCGAAATGGTGCGGCACCTTCTCGCCGTCTCCGCGCACGTTGTTGTCGGGGATGACGGTCAGAAAGACGTTGTTGGAGGCTTTCGCGTAGCGGGCGACCTCAGGGGCGAAATTGACCGCGACGTCCGCCGTGCCGTCCGCGACCTCGCTCACCATGCGCTGCGGCGGGATGCGCGTGAACTTGTTGCGCTTGTCCTGGAAGTTGGTCAGCGAGTGCATGTAGTTGAAGTGCTCGCGGAACAGGCCGAGCTTCTCGAGCATGATCTGGGCGGGCGAACCGGGCGTGAAGCCGATCTTGGTCGCCTTGGCGAGATCCGGGCTGGTCCAATCCTTGATGTCGAGCTTAGTATCCTTGCGCTGGATGAAGACGTACGGCGCGCGGTAATAAGGCTTCGTGGTCGCGATGCGCTCATCACCGGTGTCGACGCCCATGACGACGTCGCACATCTTCATCTCGAGCTGGTCGCGGATGATGTAGATGCTGGGGCGCGAGAACCAGACGAAGAGCGGCTTGCGCCCCATCGCCTCGGCGACGACCTCGCCTATTTTGTTTTCAAATCCGGACTTGTCGAGCTTCGAGTAGGGCAGCTCATCGGCAGCGGCGCAGATGCGCAGCACTTCGGTGTTCGACGCCGAGAGCGCGTCGTCCTCGGCATGAGCCGGTATGGAAAGGGTGCCCGCTGCAAGAACCGGGGCAAGAAAAAAAACGTTCATAGCTGGAAAGCGGCGGGAGGCAAGACGCTTTACGAGATCCATCGGGGGTTCCTCTTTGCAGTAGCCTGCCGTCTTGGTTGTTTGCGCTTCGATGGGCGCTGTTGGTGCGGCGTCCGGCTTTTTTGGAGTTCTGTCCGGGGAGGATCGCCGCAGCGCCTCTAGGCGCTGCGGCTCTCTTCGATCAGGCCCTATCAGCCCTTATCGAACTCACCCACGGTGAGGTCCTCGGAGTAGGGGTTCTTGCCATCGAGCGAGAACACCTGGAGGCCACCACCCATCTGCGTGTAGTTCTGCAGGTTCTTGAAGGCGCCGACGGCACCGAGACCGGCGGTCGGATCCTGCAGGTCGAACACGAGGCCAACGCCCGGCCAGCCACCGACGCCGTACATGATGGCGACGTACTGGGTGCCCTTGTGCTCATACGTCATCGGGTGACCGATCACGCCCGAGGGAAGCTTGTACTTCCAGAGCAGCTCGCCGGTGTCGGAGTTGCGGGCCTTGATGAAGCCGTCCAGCGTTCCGTAGAACACCAGGTTGCCTGCAGTCGACATGGTGCCGCCCCAGACCGAGAAGCGCTCCATCTTCTCCCACTTGTAGTCGCCGGAGATCGCGTTGTAGGCCTTGATCTGACCGAGACCGAGGTAGTTCTGGCGATCGCCCTTGGGACCCGGGTACATCCACAGCGTGGCGCCGACGAAGAACTGGCCGGCACGATAGGGAAGCATGAAGGGCTCCCAATCCATGCAGATGTGGTTGATGCCCATGAAGAACAGTTCCTTCGTGGGATCGTAGGAGTCGTGGCCCTGGTTGTGGTAACCCATGGCCGACGGGCAGATCTCTTTGCCCTTGTGGTCCATGCGGGTGCCGTACTCAGGATCGCGAACCGGGAGGCCCGACTTGAGGTCGACCTGCTTCACCCAGTTGACCGTGTCGTCGAGCTTGTTGGCCGAGACCAAGTCGCCGTTCTCGCGGTCGAGGGTGTAGACGATGCCGTTACGATCGGGATGGGTCAGAAGCTTGCGCTTCTTGCCAGCCTTGTCCGTCTGCTCCGAAAGGATCATGACGTTGACGCCAGCGTAGTCCCACTCGTCGTGCGGGGTCTTCTGGTAGCCGAACTTGGCCTTGCCGGTGTCCGCGTCACGGCCCCAGATGGTCATCGTCCACTTGTTGTCGCCCGGACGCATGGTCTCGTTCCACGGCGCCGGGTTGCCCGAGCCGTAGTGGAAGAGGTTCGTCTCCGGGTCATAGGCGTACCAGCCCCAGTTCGTGCCGCCGCCGATCTTCCAGGCGTCGCCTTCCCAGGTGCCGGTGCCGAGGCCCTTCTGGCCGTAGTGCGGGTTGGCGCTGTTGAAGTCATCGGCGAGGCCGACTTCCTCATCCGGACCGGTCGCGTAAACGCGCCAGACCTGCGCACCCGTCTTGACGTCGTACGCCGTTGTGTGGCCGCGGACGCCGAGCTCGGCGCCGGACGAGCCGACAAGAGCCAGATCCTTGATCACGTACGGAGCCTGGGTCAGCGTCTGGCCGACCTTGATGTCGCCGTTCTCGACCTTCCAGTATTCCTCGCCCGTCTCTGCGTTGAGAGCGACGAGGTGGCCGTCGAGCTGCGTCTTGATGATCAGTGCCGGAACCTTGCCGTCACCCGGCCAGTAGGCCAGACCGCGGTTCACGAGATCGCAGCAAGCGACCGAGCGGGCGGCCGGATCCTGCTTCGGCTTGTGCTGCCACAGGATGTGGCCCGGGTCGTTGAGATCGAGCGCGAACGTGTTGTTCGGGAACGACGTATGGACGTACATGACGCCGTTCACGACGAGTGGCGTGCCCTCATGCCCGTGCAGCAGGCCCGTCGAGAACGACCAGGCAGCGCGGAGCTGCTTCACGTTCTCGGTGTTGATCTGCGTGTTGGGGCTGTAGTTCTGTGAGCTGTAGTTCTTGCCCGGCATGATCCAGTTCTCGTTGCTCTTCGACAGCTCGTTGAGCTTGTCGTTGGCGAACGAAGCCGGTGCCATGGCGACCATCAGCGCAACGCAGGACGCGCCAGCCAACAGCCCCTTACCCAGGTGCTTCATCATTCCCAAAACCTCGCGTTATCCATCCCAAGGCCGAGGCAATCCCGCGCGATGTCTCGCGCACGAGATGCACGCGAGCACGATCACGGGGTCCGCCTCTTTCCACTGTCGCGACGGCGTTCGGTCACGCCCGAAGGCCTGCGCGACAACGGTTAAATTTGCTGCACCGCCGATGGCTTGTTCCGCCCCGCTCGGTCATGCATCTCAAACCGCGAGGGCACGCTAGACTGCGGCAAACGATGCGGTCTCTAGTCCGACTGGCAGATCTCGGCGGGACAAGTTTGCAAACAGGCCGGGCTTGCCCAGGCAATCGCTACAAACGTAACTATGTAACGTCATTGTGATCGCCGCGACGCGCCGACTTGTGGTGTTTCAATCGCAATGTGCGACGCGAAATCCGACGCGCGGCGCGAACCCCATGGAGGCACGGACGCGTGCTGAACATTCCTCCGAACATGACGACGCTCGCGCGAGCCGGCAGATCCTCCGCGCTCGTGCTCGGCTCTTTGCTATGCCTCGCCATCGGCGGATGCGGCGACGAGGCACCCCAATCCGGGGAACGCCGCAACGTGAGCGGCGACGAGGCGGGGGCGCACCGCGTCAAGTGGCTCGAGGTCGCGAGCCAGATCACCCCCGCGCAATGGCTGGTGAGCCGCGGCGAAGCCAAGGCAAGGTCCGTAAACGATCCCGAGGTACAGCGCGTCGCGAGCCTGCTGACCGAGGCGCACAAGCGGTATCGCGAGAGCGAGCGGATGATCGCAAACCGGTCCGCGCAGGTCTCGGAGATGCTCGGTCAGATCGGTCTCGACGAGAACGCCGTACACATCCTCGACGACCTGACCGGCATCGGCGGCGAAGTGGGTCAGGCCGAGGGATACGGCGCGATCAGCCAATATTATTTCAACCTGCGAGCGGCGAGCGTGCCTCGCACCGAAGCCCTTGCTACCCTGAAAGCCCGTTACGGGTCCAAATCGTGACGTGAAGGACGGACACTACCGATGGGACTAGCCATGACGCAAAGTGCCGAGCCGCTCCGCGTGCTCATCATCGACGATCATCCCTTCGTGCTCCAGGGGTGCGCGCGCATCCTCGAGGAGGCGGAGATCGCCCGCGTTCTGCAATCGGGCGGATCGGCCGACGGATACCGGCAATATCGCGCCCACCACCCTCACGTCATCATCGTGGACCTGTCCATCAAGACCGCGGCGCTCGGCGGACTCTCGTTCGTGCGCCGGCTCCGGCTGCACGACAAGAAAACGCCGATCCTCGTGCTCAGCATGCACAGCGATCCCATGATCATCCGCCGTGCCCTCGAGGCGGGCGCGACGGGTTACCTGCTCAAGGACGCGCCTTCGGAAGAGTTTCTCAAAGCCTTCAATACCGTTCGGTCGGGCCGACCGTATCTCAGTCACGAGGTCGCGTCCGAGATCGCCTTCAGCGAGACGCGTCTCAACGCGAGCCCGCTGCAGGCGCTGACGGTGCGCGAGTTGCAGACGCTGGCGCTGATCGCGGAAGGCAAGTCCTACGGCGTGATCGCCGAAGAGCTCAACATCAGCTACAAGACCGTCGCCAACACGACGTCGCAGATCAAGATGAAGCTCGGTGCGCGCAGCCTGCCCGAGCTGATGCGGATTGCCATCCAGCATCTGCCCGGGCCATCGGGGCGACGCAGCAAGGCCTGAGGCGCGGGATCAGCCGGGCGCGTTGATGACGATGTCCGACGGCGTGCTGAACGTGCCGTCGAACAGGCGTTTGTCGGAGCCGGCCTTGGTCACGACGTTGCGCGCCGGCAGTCCCGACGCCTTGTCGATGTAGAGCGTCTGGACGTTGGCGTCGGCAGGCGCTTCCTTGTCGCCTTTGACCGTCTCGTCGGGTGCCGCAGGCAGCGTGGCCTTGTAGGCCAGATAGGGCTTGCCTTCGAACGTCGCCTCGCCGAGGCACTCGTAGTCGATCTTGCTCTTGGAGGGCTCGGCCACGGTCTCCTTGAGCTGCTTCGTGATCACCTCGGCAAAGTTGGCGGGCACCTCGGACCAGCCCTGTCCCTGGTTCGACCATACCTTGTCGCCGATGGCGATCGTTTCCATCTTCTGCGACGAGTCGCCGAGCGACACCTGCTGATGCATGCGGTCGGGAAGCTGATAGTCGACCGTCATGGTCAGCGAGCCCTGCTTCTCGTTGACGATCTTCGTCTCGAGGCGGAAGCCCTTGCTGCCGCGCAGCTTGGAAAATGCTTCGTCTACTTCGGCTTTGCAGTCGGCCTGCGCCGGACAGCAGAGCGCAAGGATTGTAAGGGCGGCGACGAGAATCCTCACGGATGGTCTCCCGTTGAATTGGCTGTGACTTGGCGATGCGGATGCTCATGACGCGACGAGCGACGCGCTGTCATGGCAAAATCGAATGCGACTTTTTCCCGAAAAATTGCCGCACAGCTCACGGGCTGGCCGCGCTCTTCAACTCCTTGGCGAGCGCTGCGCCGGGAGCCGGGTACTGATTGCGCTTTTGCAGCCAGTCCGCGAGCTCCAGGAGACGATCGTTCGTGATGTCCTCGTTCTCCCCGGCGACACGGGCGACGAAAAAGCCGCTTCCTGCACGCACACCGGCCCATTTGGACCCATCCCAGGCCACATAGCTGATCAGTCCGCTCGAGGTCGCCTTTCCGGCTCCCTTGTCAGCGAGATCGAAAGCGCTCGTGTCCGTGCTCCAGGCGCCGGTCACGCACCGGCCATCCCATGCAATGAAGTCGATCGAGCGGTGCTCATCCCCCAGAGACTTGCCCGGAAGGCTGAGCGAGAAGTCGGCGCCGCGCCACCGCGCCGTGATGTGCTGCCCGTCGCAACTCCGGAAGTTGAGCTTGTTGTCCTCGAACGCGAGGGTCGACGCGGCAACCGGCGACGCTGAAGCCAGAAGGAGCGGCAACGAGACGCTCCAGAACAGAGTGCGCATATCTCCACCTTTCAGAATGCAGTCCGACGCGCGCACGCCCGCGGCGCCTCAAAGATCCGAGCGGCGATGTTGAGGCTGGCCGACCGTCTATCAAGATCAAGTCGCACGCTTTCGCCCCGCCTAACGCGAATGTGAAAGCACGCGGGAATTAGTTCCCGATTTCAATGAGATAAGTGGAACTCGATGACTGGGATATCGTGGCAAGCTGCCGACGGTTGCCTGAGGTCTTTCGACGTGAGTGAAAACAAGGCGATGCGAGCCATCGGCGTGTCTGGATCCCGGCCTGCGACGGGATGACGTTATAGGCGCGGGACCTGAAGCGGAAAGCTCTCGCCTCGATCGGCGTTCAGGCCGGGCGCGGCAGCCCATGCGCGATGAAGCCGGTGTTGAGAAAGCCGGTTTCGATCTTGCCGTAGATGAAGGGCTTTCCGTCGAGGCCCTCGAGCGTACCGCCGGCCGCTTCCAGAATGGCCTGCCCTGCCGCGGTGTCCCATTCGCTGATCGGATCGAGCCGCGGATAAACGTCGGCCTGTCCGTCGGCGATGATGCAGAACTTGATCGAGGATCCGCGATAGATGCATTCGGCGCCGGGCAGCTTATCGAGATACGCGCGCGTCGTGGCGTCGAGGTGCTTGCGGCTTGCTACGGCGACGATGCGGTTCTCCTCCGGAGCGCGGCAACGCAACACGCGTCGGCCGCGCAGCGCGGAGAGCGGCTCGCCCGGATCCAGCCAGCCGCCGAACGCCTCGCCACCGCCGCCGACGTAGAGCATCTCGAGCGCCGGCGCGTAGATCACGCCGAGGACCGGCTTGCGGTTCTCGATCAGCGCAAGATTGACGGTGAACTCCGTGCGCCCCTCGATGAACTCCTTGGTGCCGTCTATGGGATCGACCACGACGAAGGGGCGCGTGGGATCGAAGCTCGCGATGCCCTTGCCGATCGACTCCTCGGCAACGAGCGGGATGTCGCCGAGCACGCGGCGCACGTGGGCCAGAATCTCGGCTTCCGATTCGCGGTCGGCGGCGGTGACCGGCGACTGATCGGGCTTTATCTCAACGGCGCATCCCTTGGCGCGGTGAGCAAGGATAATGGCGCCGGCGCGCGATGCGGCGTAGATGAATGCCTCCAGGATCTCGCTCCGCGAGGGCGGGTCGAGATCAACTTTGCCGGCCATTATTCTTCTACCTTGCTTCCTTTTGAGCCATCGAACCTTCCTACGCCCCGCTCGTCAATGGAAACGGCCTTCACCAGCACAAATATTTCGCGTCCCCGCGCAAGCGCGAGGTCGGAAATGGCGTGACGTGTGACATAAGCCGCAATCCGGTCGCCGCCCTTGAGTTCCACCGTCACGACCGCGGAGGGCCCGCTTCCGGCGGCAATGCGCTCGATGCGACCTTCGAGCACGGTTCGCACGCTGAGATTTCGAGGACGTTCGGTCGCGAGCGAGACGTTGGTGGCTTGAATTGCGACCCGTACCGTGCCGGCGTTGCGCTCGAGCGGGGCCGGGATGACGATCTCGCCTGCGGGGTGGGCGACGATCGATACCGCGAATTCGGGGTTCTCGCGAATCACCCTGCCGGAAAGAAACGAGACCGTCTCGAACCGGTCGGCCGCGTCTTCAGGGGCCTCGGCGGCGAATACGTCAGTGGGCGTTCCCTCGGCAATCACACGTCCGCCGGCCAGCCTCACCACCCGGTTCGCGAGCCGGGCAACTTCCGCGATCGCATGCGAAACGTAGACGATCGGTAGTTTGAGCTCATCACGCAGCCGTTCGACGAAGGGCAGGATCTCATGCTTGCGCTCCGCATCGAGCGAGGCCAAGGGCTCGTCCATGACCAGAATGCGGGGCGCCGCCAGCAGCGCGCGGCCGATGGCGACGCGCTGGCGCTCGCCGCCCGAGAGCGTCAGCGGGCGAGCCGTCAGCAGGTGCCCGATACCGAGCAGATCCACCACCTCGTCGAACGATACGCCCTTGGCGCCGGCAGGCGCGAAATAGCGGCCATAGGACAGGTTCTGGAGCACCGAGAGGTGTGGCAAAAGCTGCCCGTCCTGGAAGACGAGGCCGACCCGGCGCCTGTGTGCGGGTTCCCAGATGCCCGCCGCGGTATCGACCAGCACGTGATCGCCGAGGGCGATGCGGCCGCGATCCGGGCGCTCGATGCCGGCGATCAGCCGAACGATGGTCGTCTTGCCGGAGCCCGAAGCGCCGAACAACGCCAGGCATCCGCCCGGAAACGAGAAGTCGGCCTCGAGCACGAAGCGCGGACGGGCGAGGCGACAGGAGAACGTGATCATTCGACGTCGGCCCTCGCCTGTCCCGAGCGGCGGATCAGGATCTCCGACACGATCAACGCCGCGAAGGCCAACGCCATCGCGATCAAGGAGAGGCGCAGCGCGCCGGCCTCGCCGCCGGGGGTTTGCGTATAGGTGTAGATGGCAGCGGGGATGGTTTGCGTCTCGCCGGGGATGTTCGACACGAAGGTGATCGTGGCGCCGAACTCCCCGAGCGCCTTGGCGAAGGCCAGCACGATGCCGGCGACGATGCCGGGAAACGCCAGCGGCACGGTCACCGTGGCGAACACCCAGACCGGGGAAGCGCCCAGCGTCGCGGCGGCCTCCTCGCTCCGGCGGTCTATGGCGTCGAGCGCCAGGCGGATGGCGCGCACCATCAGCGGAAAGCTCATGACGGCGGCCGCCAGCGCCGCGCCGGTCCACCGGAAGGACAGCACGATGCCGAACGTCTGCTCCAGGAAGGCGCCAAGCGGGCCGCGGCGGCCGAACAGGATCAGGAGCACATAGCCGGTCACGACGGGCGGCAGCACGAGCGGCATGTGAACCAGGCCGTCGAGCAGGATCTTGCCTCTGAAATTGCCGCGCGACAGGACGTAGGCGACCAGAACGGCGACCGGCAGGCTCATGACCACGGCTACCGTGGCCACGCGCAGCGACAGCCTGATGGCAACCATCTCTTCGGGGGTGATTGCCTCAAACATTGCCGCGCGTCCGATACCATCGACGTGGAACCCGTTGATCCAGGCGTTATAGCCAGACAGTATGGACGGACGCCACGCCGAATTGCCGGCGCGACGGCATATTGTGACGCTTTTCTACGGGTTGGGTGCCTTCCGGGCAGCCGCCTTTCGGGCGTTTGCAATTATGTGTGCACGCGCTGTCGCGAAGCCCGAAAGCGCCGGCCGGGCCGCCTTGACATGGTCCCGCGGGGGTCAGTACGTCTCTATCCGTCCCCACATCCATAGCTCCCTGACGAAGGCAGACCGAATGCAGCACGACCACCTGTCGCAGTCGCTCGAGCGGGCCCGATCCATCGTCGACGAGGAGATCGAGGCGATGGCGCTCCTGCGCGACAGCTTCGATGACCGGATGGTCGCGGCCGTCGGGCTCATCCAGGCCTGTCCGGGACGCCTGATCGTGACCGGGGTCGGCAAGTCCGGACACATCGGCGCCAAGCTCGCCGCGACCTTCGCCTCGACCGGGACGCCCTCGTTCTTCCTGCATGCCGCCGAGGCCTCGCACGGCGACCTCGGCATGATCACGGCCCAGGATGTCGTGCTCGCGATCTCGAACTCGGGGGCGACCAAGGAGCTCTACCCGATCCTCGAATTCTGCTCCACGAACGGCACCAAGGTCATCTGCATGACGGCAAACGAGCAGAGCCGCCTCGCCCAGCAATCGGACATCTGCCTGCAATTGCCCAAGGTCAAGGAAGTGTGCCCGAACAACCTCGCACCGACTTCCTCGGCGGTCATCACGCTGGCGGCGGGACACGTGCTCGCGGTGCTTCTGATGGAACGGCGCTCCTTCGTCGATTCCGATTTCGGCAAGCTGCACCCCGGCGGGAAGCTCGGCCTGCTACTGTCCTCGGTGCGCCGCTACACGGACGAGTTCAAGGACACGGTGCCCGCCGTGTCGCCGCAGGAGTTGCTGGGCCACGTGGTCATCAAGCTGGCGGAGGGTCAGCGCGGCTGCGTCGTGGTGACGGAAGAGGGGACCAACCGGCTGCTCGGCCTGATCACGGAAGGCGACCTCCGGCGCGCCTTCTCGCCCGACATGTTCAACAAGACGGCGCAGGCGATCATGACCACGCGGCCGGTCACGGTCAGCGTCGAGGACCTGATGAGCACGGCCGTCTCGGTGATGAAGGAGCGACGCATCGCCAACGTGGTCGTCGTCGACGGCGAGACGGTGGTCGACGTGCTACACACCAAGGACCTCATGCAGCGCGGCTACATGTGAGGCGTGCAACAAAAAACCCCGGACGGCGTGTCCGGGGTTCTTCAAATTCGGTCGTCAGGCCGCCTGATCGGATCAGGCAGCGACGGGGGCGGCGAGGGCCAGGTCGATCTTCTCTTTCAGGACCTTCTCGTTGAACGGCTTGATGATGTAGCCGCTGACGCCGGCGCTCTTGGCGGCGTTGATGTTGTCCTGCTTGGATTCGGCAGTGACGAGGATGAACGGGGTCTTGCCCATCTCGGGATCGGCGCGGACGACCTTCAGGAGCTCGTAGCCCGTCATCGGGTCCATGTTCCAATCCGAAATGATGAGGCCGTACTGCTTGGCCTTGATCTTCTCCAGGGCGGCGGCACCGCTCGACGCCTCGTCGACGTTCTCGAAACCGATCTGCTTCAGCAGCTTGCGAATGATCCGCACCATGGTGCTGTAATCGTCGACGACGAGTACAGGCATGTTGTTCGCGCTCATAACCCTATATCCCCTTCAACCTCAGCGTACGCAGGCAACTCACCCGTTCGGAGGTACGCGCGCTACGCACTCTGTCGATGCACCGCGAGTATGAGCGTAGATTGCTTGCGATAGTCTTAACTGGTTCTTTCTGCGCATGACCGAATGACGCAAATTTCCGCTTCGCGCGCCGCGGACAGGTAACGGAATTGCAACTTCTCCCGATTAACTATGTGTTTCCATAAGACTCCCGGGTGCCGTCCAACGGAGCGCCCGAGCCCAACAAGAATGACGCTCGGTGCTCGTCCGAGATGCCGGCAAGGGAAGCGCGCATGTCCGCACCTCTCGTTCGTGTTCTCGTCGTGGACGACTCGCCGTTCATGCGCGGCGTGCTGCCGCCCAAAATCGAGGCGGATCCCCGTTTCAAAGTCGTCGGCACGGCCGTCGACGGTCGCGATGCAGTCGAGAAGACGCTTCAGCTCAAGCCGGACGTCGTGACGCTCGACATCGACATGCCGGTCATGAACGGGCTCGATGCGCTACGCGAGATCGTACGCCAGAGCACGGCGTCGGTGATCATGCTCTCGGCGCGTACCGAGCAGGGCGCCGCGATCACGCTCGAGGCGCTGGCGCTCGGCGCCGTCGATTTCATTCCAAAATCCCGTGGCGTCGACCGCATCCACGAGAAGCTGTGGGCCGCCGTCGAGGCCAAGATCCACAAAACGCGCGTCGTGGCGCCGAAGCCTGCGCTTGCGGCGCGGCCGACCGCGCCGTCGCGCGCGCAAGCAGGCGGCCGCGTCAACGCGAAGATGTGCATCGTCGGCTCGAGCACCGGCGGGCCGCAGGCGCTGCAGTCCGTTCTCTCGCAGCTTCCGGAAGCGCTGCCGGTGCCGGTCGTCATCGCGCAGCACATGCCGCCGAACTTCACGAAGGCCCTTGCCCAGCGTCTCAACGACACCTGCAAGCCCAAGATCGTCGAGGCCGAGGACGGCATGCCGCTCGCGCGGGGGACCGTCTTCATCGCGCCGGGCGGGATGCAGACCCGGGTGACGGCATCTGACATCAAGATCACCGCCGACCATGGGGAGAGTCTCTACAAACCCTCCGTGGACGTGCTAGCGGAAAGCGCGCGCGGCGCCTTCGGCAAGAACGTGCTCGGCGTCATGCTGACGGGAATGGGCGGCGACGGCGCGGCCGAGTTTACCAAGCTGCACAAGCTCGGCGGCTATAACATCTCCCAGGATCAGGCATCGTGCGTGGTCTATGGCATGCCGCGTACGCTGGTCGAGGCGGGGGGCGCAGACGAGGTTCTGCCGCTGGATCAGATCGGCCAGCGCATCCGCACCGCGCTCGGGTGCTAAAGGCGGGTTCCGCCGTTCTCGCGCAGGCCGGCGCAAATCCCGACTTTGGTCAGGGTGACGATACTTTCGTCGCCTCGCATCGGACGGCTAGTTCAGGTCCTCCGGAAGGCGGGGGACCGGCAGGAACGGTATGCCGTCCTCGGCAAGCTCCTTCACCTCGTCGGCTGAAGCCTCGCCGTAAATGCCGCGCGGCGCGGTTTCGTTGAAGTGGATCTTGCGCGCTTCCTCGGCGAACTTGCCGCCGACGTACTCCGCCTTGGCATGAACCTCGTCGCGCACCTTGCGCAGAAGCTGGACTTGCTCGGGCGTCAGGGCCGGCATTTTAGGAGACCCCGCCTTCCGACCGCTGCCCGCACGCTTGGCCACGGCCGGCGCCATGACCGCCTTGTCGACGTCATGGCTGCCGCAGCAGGGGCACACGACCTGGGCGCGTGCAGTCTGCGTCTCGTAGGCAGCGCCGCTCTTGAACCAGGCTTCGAACTCGTGGCCCTCACGGCAGATGAGGCTGAACTTGATCATGACGACACCTTTGCGGCGGCCTTTCCATCCGCCTCGACGGTGAACGCGCGGTCGTGCTGCAAGGACGGTACACGCGAGCGCACGTCACCGATCGTCGACAAGTCTATGTCAGCGAAAATGACTGACGGGTGAACGCCGCCTTCCGCC
>JAFKKW010000247.1 GCA_017304275.1 Hyphomicrobiales bacterium
GCTGCCGGACGTGGCGCGGCAACTCAGGGCCGGCAATCATGCGGGCGTGCTCGATAGCCAGAACCGCTCGCTCGAGTTCGCGATGCTCCTGACCGTGCCGGCGGCGGTGGCGCTGGCCGTGGTGCCGATCCCGATCGTCAAGGTGCTGTTCGAGCGCGGCGCGTTCACGGCGACCGATACGGCGAGCACCGCGGCGGTGCTCTCGATGTTCGCGCTGGGCTTACCGGCGTTCGTCATGATCAAGGTGTTCTCTCCGGCCTATTTCGCGCGCGAGGACACCAGGACGCCGATGCGGTATGCCGTTGCGAGCCTGATCGCCAACACGCTGGGCTCGGTCGCGCTGTTCTTCCTTTTCCGCAGGATCGGCTGGCTGCCGCAGCTCGGAATCGCGGTGGCGACGACGCTCGGCGGATGGCTCAACGCCGGGCTTCTGTGGGCGACGCTCGTGAAGCGCGGACATTTCGCGATCGACCGGCGCATGGCGCGCGCGTTCGCAACGATCCTGCTTTCCTCGGTGGTGATGGGGGTCGCGCTGGTGATGGCGGCGCATCATCTTGCTCCCCAGTTCGTGTCCGACCGCGGCTTTCTCGTTCACATGCTGGCGCTGGCGCTCCTAGTCGGCACCGGGCTGGTGGTCTATGCGCTGATCGTGCTTCTGACGGGCACCATCAATCTGCGGCAGTTGCGTAATCTCATCCGCAGGAGCTGAAAACCGGGCCTCGCGTCCGGGTCTTGCGCCTGGGCCGTGGGCGCGCCATAACCCGCGCCTGACAGACCGCCGGGACCAGAGCACAATGGAACTCAAAGAACGCGTTTTCTCGGGCATGCAGCCTACGGGCAGCCTGCATCTTGGCAATTATCTCGGCGCCATGGTGCAGTGGATCGAGATGCAGAAGACGCACGAATGCATCTATTGCGTCGTCGATCTGCACGCGATCACGGTCTGGCAGGACCCGAAGGAACTGCGCGACGCGATCCGGCAGGTGACCGCCGCCTATATCGCCTCGGGCCTCGATCCGAAGACGAGCATCCTGTTCAACCAGAGCCAGGTCGCGGCACACGCGGAGCTGGCGTGGGTGTTCAATTGCGTCGCCCGGCTCGGCTGGCTCAACCGCATGACTCAGTTCAAGGAGAAGGCGGGCAAGGATCGCGAGAACGCGTCCGTCGGTCTCTACGCGTATCCGAACCTCATGGCTGCCGACATCCTCGCTTATCGTGCGACGCACGTTCCGGTCGGCGAGGACCAGAAGCAGCACCTCGAGCTTGCGCGCGACATCGCGCAGAAGTTCAACAACGACTTCCGTGCCGAGATCGAGGCCAAGGGTTACGCCGACGGTCTCTTCTTTCCGCAGCCGGAGCCGGTCATCACCGGGCCGGCGACGCGCGTCATGAGTCTGCGCGACGGCACCAAGAAGATGTCGAAATCGGACCCCTCGGATCTGTCGCGCATCAACCTCACGGACGATGCCGATACGATCGCGCGCAAGGTGCAGAAGGCGAAGACCGATCCCGAGCCGCTGCCGTCCGAGACGGCGGGGCTTGCCGGCCGTCCGGAGGCGGACAATCTCGTCGGCATCTACGCGGCGCTCGCGGGCAAGACCAAGGCGGGTGTGCTCGCTGAGTTCGGCGGACAGCAGTTCTCGGCGTTCAAGAAGTCGTTTGCGGAGGTAGCGGTCGGGCGGCTCGGGCCGATCGGCGAGGAGGTGCGCCGGTTGACCGCCGATCCGGCGGAGATCGATCGGGTGCTGGCTGACGGCTCGGCGCGGGCGCGGGCGATTGCGGCGCCGATCATGGACGAGGTCAAGGACATCGTCGGCTTGATCCGGTCGTGAGGATCTGCGCGTGCACCGCCCCCTCACCCGGAGCGATCTTCGATCGCTCCGGCCTCTCCCCACTGGGGAGAGGCGAAAGGCGGCGGTGGTCTTCACCTCTCCCTGGGGGAGAGATCGACGCGAAGGGCGCAGGCCTGAACGGCGGGTGAGGGGTTACAGGCGTCTGTTGTGGACTCCACCGCCCCGTGGCAGCATCGCCGGCATGACATTGGAATACAAAAAACGACGCTCGTTCGAGC
>JAFKKW010000248.1 GCA_017304275.1 Hyphomicrobiales bacterium
CGCCGCCACGCACCGCGACCTCAGGAGCCAGATCCAGCAGGGGCTGTTCCGCGAGGACCTCTACTACCGCCTCAACGTGGTGCCGCTGCGGCTGCCGCCGCTGCGTGAGCGCGTCGAGGACATCGGCGATCTCGTGCGTCACTTCCTGCGCCAAGCGGCGCGCGAGGGCCTCGGGCAGAAGTCGATCGAGACGGCGGCGATCGAGCGGCTCAAGACGCATCCGTGGCCGGGCAACGTGCGCGAGCTCGAGAACTTCGTGCGCCGCGTGGGCGCGCTCTATACGCAGGATACGCTGACGCAGCAGATCATCGACCAGGAGCTGGCCGAGGTGCTGCCGAAGCGGAGCGCCACCTCGGAGAGCGAGCCCAAGGATTTCTCGGAGATGGTCGAGCGTTATCTGGCGACGTATTTCGCGGGCTTCGGGAAGGACCTTCCGCCGCCCGGTCTTTATGACCGGGTGATCCGGCAGGTCGAGCATCCGTTGCTGTCGGCGGCACTCGCGGCGACGCGCGGTAACCAGATCCGGGCGGCCGAGCTGCTGGGGCTCAACCGGAATACGCTGCGGAGCCGGATCAAGGCGCTCGATATCCGTGTCTTCCGCACGCCGATGCCGTAGGTGCGGGCGCTACAACTGATGCGTTCCATGACGGCCGGCATTGACGTTCGCTGGCTCGCTGGACCAGCTACGTGGTCCCATTGCTCTTCCGCCGCGGTGGACCCGCGGCGTCATTCCGACACGCGGGCGTTGCAGGCTTGCACACAAAGTCGTTAGGTCGCATGCGTTGCGTCGCAAGAATGTCACAGTTACAGTGTGACTTGTGCCCGGCGCACGCCACCTCTTCAGGCCGAAGTGGCGGAGACGCATAGCCGACGCGATTGCTCGTGATCGGAAGGTTACACTCCCGCCGGCCTCTCTGCAGACTGAGCCATGGAAGGGTCTATGAGCGATACGCGCTCGCCAAATACGGCCGGGTGGACGGAGGGCGCGGCTTCGCCGCTGCTCGATCTCACCGACCGCGCCTTCTGGATCGGCCTCGTGGTCGTTGTGCTGTCGATCATCTCGGCGTTCGCGACCTATCTCATTCTGACCGGCCTCACGCCGATCGCGCCGCGCGACGACATCGTGCTCGGCGCGCTCTTGATCAACGTGCTGCTGATCGCCGCCATGATTGGCGTGATCGCCTGGCAGGGGTTCGGCATGTGGCGCGCGTGGCGGGCCAAGCTCGCCGGCGCGCGGCTGCACGTGCGCATCGTGCTCCTGTTCTCGATCATCGCCGCCATTCCGGCCATCCTGCTGGCGGCGGCCGCGACAACGACCTTCTCGCGCTCGCTCGACGGCTGGTTCTCGACGCGCACGCGCGAGATCATCAACAACTCGGTGTCGGTGGCGCAGGCGTACGTGGTCGAGCACGGTCAGCTTCTGCGCACGGACGTCGCCAACATGGTGCGCGACATCGATTCCGCCGCCGATCACATCCCCGCCGATACGCCGGAATTCAAACAGCACGTCATCGCGCAAGCGGGGCTGCGCGACATTCCCGCGGCCTATGTGATCGACGGGCGCGGCGATCCCGTCGTGGCGGCACTCGAAGACAAGCAGATGCCGTTCACGCCGGTGCCGCAGTACGACCTCAGGCAGGCGGAGCAGGGGCAGGTGGCGCTGTTCACGCCGACGGGCACGGCGCAGGTGTCGGCGGTGGCGAAGCTCAACCAGTACCCCGACCGGCTGCTCTACGTGACGCGCCTGCTCGATCCCAAGGTGATGGGGCACCTGCAGCGCACGGCGCAGAGCGTCGACGAGTACAACCGGTTGCGGGCGGCGCGCGGCGGGCTCAAGCTGGCGCACGGGCTCATCTACTTCATGATCTCGATGACCGCGCTGCTGGCGGCGATCTGGGTCGGCCTGTGGTTCGCGGGTCGGTTCGTGGCGCCGATCCGGCGCCTGATCGCGGCGGCGCAGGACGTCTCGCGCGGCAACCTTTCCGTGGAACTGCCGGAGCGGCGCGGCGAGGGCGATCTCCGGCGCCTGTCCACGACCTTCAACACCATGACGCGGGAGCTCA
>JAFKKW010000249.1 GCA_017304275.1 Hyphomicrobiales bacterium
TATCCGCGCTTGTCCGTTGCGCTCGAGATGATGGGAAGCGGCGAGCCGACGCTGCTCGCATAGCAGCTCAAGGAAGCGCCGTTCGCCGGCATTGGAACGCTGCGCTTCTTCGGGGGGACGGTCTCGGGGCGGTCCGGCAAGGAGCCGCTGGAGCTGGTCGCGGTGGTCGATCTCGATCGCAACCAGGTGGTCGCGGTCGAGCCGCACAAGCAGGGCGACAAGGTCTCCAAGTGGTCGTGGGACAACGGCAAGGTGACGGTCGCCAGCGTGGACGGCGTCACGGACGAGTTCGATCTCAGGATCGGGCGCGGCAACGAGGTGGTCGAGGGCGGACCTGGGCGTCGCTATACGACGACGACGGTGGAGGGCGGCGGCGCCGGGGGATGGGCGCCGTGGAATGGGCCGTTCGGCAGCTCGTTCGGCGACCAGCAGCCGCAAGTGAAACGGGTCAAGAAGAAGAAGCCTAAGACGATTTTCGATCTGCTGTTCAACTGACCGTGCCGTCCGGGCCGCGCTTGCAGGATCGAAATCATAAAGCCGCACGGGGCTTAACCATCCGAGGGCTTAACCATTCGACTGCGGACAATCCCTTATGTGTCCGTTGGGTCAATACTCTCCTAACAGAAGTGTGCTTTGCTCTCGGTTCAGGCTGCGTCCGCGGCCCGCGCTCTTCGTTTGTTCGGAGTTAAAGAGAGAATGCGCCCGTTGTTTCTCGCGACCGCCGTTGCGGTCCTGTTAGCCCTCGTGCCTTCGGCGGCTTCGGCCGAGGTGGTTGCCCGCATCAGCAAGAGCGGCCAGACCATGGACGTCTACGTGCACGGGACGCATTACTACAGCTGGCCGGTGTCGACGGGACGCGGGCGTTATGCAACGCCATCCGGCACGTTCCGGGCGAAACGGCTCGAGCGGCGCTGGTATTCGACGAAGTACAACAACGCGCCGATGCACTACGCCGTGTTCTACAGCGGCGGCTATGCGATCCACGCCACGGCAGAGGTCGGGCGGCTGGGGCGGCCGGCGTCGCACGGGTGCGTACGGCTGGCGCCTTCGCATGCGGCGAAATTCTATTCGCTCGTGAGCTCGCATGGCGCGGCGCGCACGCGCATCACCATTTCGCAATAGCGAGGCTGCCGCTTCCTTCCGGTTCAACGCGTATCGTTCGAGCTTCTTTCATGTGTATGTGTAAGGTGTCGTCAGCTTCTCGGGTGTCGTGGCGCAGGAACGCAGTGCTGGGCGCGCTTGCCGCCGCCGCAGCGATCGGCAGTTGCGCTGTCACGGCGGAGGCCGCGAGCACATCAGACGCGCCGTCCAGTGCCGTTCCGACCGTCACGATCCTCAACAAGGCGCCGACCGATGCGGTCGCGCCCGCGACCCCGCAGCTCGAGGTGACGCCAGCGCCGGCCGCACCTCTGCAAGCCGCGCCGGCTTCAAGTTCCGCTCCCGCCGCCACGGGGGATGATGTCATACGC
This sequence comes from Hyphomicrobiales bacterium, assembly GCA_017304275.1. Classification (GTDB taxonomy): domain Bacteria; phylum Pseudomonadota; class Alphaproteobacteria; order Rhizobiales; family Hyphomicrobiaceae; genus Hyphomicrobium_C. The sequence continues at coordinate 1,470 of JAFKKW010000249.1, forward strand.
GTCACGCGTCCAGACAGGCCGGCGGCGAACGAGACCGTGACGAAGGATGCTGCCGCCGAGGCCGGCGCGCCGGTATCTGCCGCCGTCGCGGACGCGCCTCCCCCTCCACTTCCGCCGCCGACGCTTTCGATCGACATCGATCTCACGCGCCAGCTCATGACGGTTGCGGAACACGGCGCGCCGCTGCACACGTGGCAGATCTCCTCGGCGCGCTATGGCTATCGCACGCCGACCGGCACGTACCGGCCGACGTGGATGACCAAGATGTGGTACTCGCGCCAGTACGCTCTCGCGCCGATGCCGCACGCGATTTTCTTTCACCAGGGCGTGGCGATCCACGGCACCTACGCCACGCGCGCGCTCGGCAATCCGGCGTCGCATGGGTGCGTGCGGCTTGCGCTCGACAACGCGGCGACCCTTTTCAAGCTCGTCAGCCGCCACGGCAAGGAGCGAACCGAAATCGTCGTGCACGGCCGGCCCGATCATTCGACGGCGGGCCGCGTTGCGTCCAGAGGGGGGCGTGAGACGGACGAGGTCGTCCGGTTCCGACGTACGTCATCTTACCGTTATCTGCCGCCGAGCGCCTATGGGC
>JAFKKW010000250.1:0-2060 GCA_017304275.1 Hyphomicrobiales bacterium
ACAACAACAACAACAACAACAACAACAACAACAACAACAACAACAACAACAACAACTTTGTGTGTCACGCCTTGCGGCAGGGGAGACGTTGCTCGCTGCCGTACCTGTACTCGATCTTGCTGCCGCGCAGGTAGCTGCCGAGCGAGTACGCAAGTACGCTCCGGGCGTGCGGGTGTATCAGTTGCTCAATCAACTTCTCGCGCTCGGCCAACAACTCGGCTTCGCTCGATTCGTGAGGTAGCAGCTTGTTCGATATGAATGAGAGAGCCAGTTGTGCGTTCTGCGCGTGGCACCTCGAGCGCCTCGCTGAGGCGGATGACCATGCCGCGCGTGGGGTTCGCTTTGCCAGTCTCTAGGAAGGCAATGTGGCGTGCAGAGACGTCGGCTTCGAGCGCTAAGCGCAGCTGGCTCATGCCGCGCCGCCGTCGCCAGTCCCTGAGATGCTCCCCGAATGCCAATCGCCACCCTCTCCAAGTCACTTTGTAGTCACACTACCGCATCATCAGCAGGGCGCCACTGACCTCCGAGGTCATTGGCGACTCCCCGGAGCCAGTCCACGATGGGAACAAGCATCGAGCAGGGACATCATGATGAGCACGCAAATTCAGACTATTGTCAAAGGCACGGCGGCATTGGTCGTAGGGTTCGGGATCGTCATCGCGCTGGCTGCGCATCCGACAACTGCAGGTCTCGCCGCATTCTTCATGGACTTGCTGTTCTGGCCGCTGGATGGCTCGCCGCACCTCGACGGGCCGGCCGTGCGGCTTCTTGCCGGAATCGGCGGCGGTGTCATGGTCGGCTGGGGTGTGACGCTGTGGCTGGTCGGCGATCGTCTCCTCCGGAGCGATCCGGCGCTTGCCACGAGTATGATCAGGGCCAGCATCTTCGCCTGGTTCGGCGTCGACAGCGCGGCCTCGATCGTGGCCGGTGCGCCACTCAATGCGCTATTGAACATTGGCTTCGTCGCGGCGTTCTTATGGCCAATGTCGCGTCAAGCGAGGACGGGAAGCTAAACATCGGAGGTCGTCTTTGTACCTGCTGCAGTCTCGCTTGTCGAAGTGGTGCACCGGCCGCCTGATCCGGGGGTTGCGAACACGAGCGCACTCGTAGAGATAATCGCATCCATAACGATGGCTTGCTTCCGCTCCCTTGCGCGTGCTGCCAATCTTCTGGGCGGCTCTCGCCTGGAGCTTCGAGCACGGGGTAGTCAAAACTCGAGCCTGCCTCTAAGACCCGTTGCTTTTGAGATCGATGTCCGTAATGTGACGGCGACCGCGCCCTCATCTTGGGCTGTGGATAAACTGTGGATGTTTTCATGGAACATGCTCTTGGCATTGAGGCTTCCCAGATATTCAGCAGCGCCCCCGACGAAGAATGGACGCGCTATTTCGAAGGCCTGCGCCGTCAGCGAAAACTGTGCGATGCCGTGCACCAGATGAATGAATTGCTGCGGAGCGAGCATCACCAAGAGCAGGCCGAGGGGGCGCTCAAGAGAGCCGGCCTTTGGCACGCCGGCTGAGGCGCGCGTTGCACACGCCAATATAGCGCGTAGCCGTCAGAGACCGCCGAAAGCCGATGCTCGCGGTCTCCCCTGTCGTTGACACGCGGTCTTGCCGCGCGATAGTCGCAGGCATGGCCGAGGAGATTCCAATTCCCAAAGACGGAGCGGCGGGCTGGCTCGCGACCGTGTCACGATCCAAGGGCCAGCCGCCTGTGCGCTATTATATTCGGCTTGCCGATAAGGCCGCCGCCGTGAGCGCTATCCGCGCCACTCTGAAACTTGGGGGCAGCGCAACCGTCGATCTGAGACACGCGCTTTCGCGGCAGGATGCCGACTCCCTGAACCTCAGACCCGGTGAGGTGAGAAAATCCTAAGGTCATTGTGCCCATGAACGGGGACTGCGGGACAAAGCGGAGAACGCGTCCCCCGCGGCGAATGGCATAATCTACGCAACATCCTCAATATGCGCGCCTAAATGTGCGCCGTCGTCCTCCCCGACGTAAGGACCCAATGGGCAGCTTCTATCGCCGCCTCGTGCGCGAAGGGAAGAACAGGAATG
>JAFKKW010000250.1:2110-2635 GCA_017304275.1 Hyphomicrobiales bacterium
AAACTGACGCTAACCTGCATGAGGCCAGCAGATGACAGATTAGCTACACGATGACGGATTTTTTCCTTCGCAACCTTGTCTCACCGTCCATTCCAGCACCAAGCGCTGCTTTGCAGCTGGCAATCCTCGTACTGTATTTCGGATGACGTCACGCTGAAATAAGGTGAAGTCAGGGGAGCGTTGATACGCCTGCTTGTGCGTCCGTAGCTTGAAGATACAAACGTGACACCGAGGATCAAACGCCGCGCACTTCAGTTCACAAGTTTATCCTCAAGGGGTCCATGACAAATAGGAGTCGCCGATGAACGCCAAACTCGCAGATTTTTCCGAAGCAATCGCAATCATCGAACGCACCTCAACCTCCACTTCCGAAAACGATCTAGTCAGGTCACCCCGAGCCAACATCGGAATGACGGCGCAATTGCCCGGACCTCCCCCTAAAAATATCCACGACCTGAAAAATCGAATTGATGAGGCGATACTCAAGGCGACTCAAAGCTACGATGATGCGGCCAAGATATCGGA
>JAFKKW010000251.1 GCA_017304275.1 Hyphomicrobiales bacterium
GCCCGGCTCGGGACGCTGCGCCTGCTGACGGCTGCGATCAAGGACCGCGAGATCGGCGTCGGGGGCGCCGCGCCGGTCGAGGTCGGCGACGCCGAGGTCGTCGCGGTCCTGCAGAAGATGGTGAAGCAGCGGCGCGAGAGCGCGGCGACCTACGAGAAGGCCGGGCGCAATGATCTGGCCGACAAGGAGAAAGCGGAGATCGCCGTGCTCGAGGACTATCTGCCGAAGCAGCTCGACGAGGCGGGCATGAACGCCGCCGTCGCCGCGCTCATCGCCGAGCTTGGCGCGGCGGGTCCCAAGGACATGGGCCGCGTCATGGGGGCGCTCAAGGAGCGCTTTGCCGGCCAGATGGACTTCGGCAAGGCAAGCGGCGTGGTGAAGGAGCTGCTGAAGTAGGCAGTGCTTGAAGCGTCGGCATTGCGGAGACTTGCGTGGGTGCCGGCCTGCGCCGGCATGACGTTGTTTTCTATGCTGGCCGATTGCCCCAATTCAACGTCACCCCGGCGAAGGCCGGGGCCCACGCAAGCTGCCGCCCATGCACCGCCGACGGCAGGCAATTCGCTCACGTGCCCCTGTGGATTGTGCTCACAAGATAATGTTGTAGAGACGCCAGGCGACGAGTCGATCCGCGAATCGCGTAAATCTAACTGACGCGATTGGAGCTTCGTAACCGCGCGTGACAACTCGGCTTTTCCGCCAACCCGCAGGTTAAACTTACGCGCCATGCGATTTTCGCCGCATCTCCTGGACGAGATCCGCGCCCGGCTCCCGGTGAGCCAGGTCGTGGGGCGAAAAGTTGCGCTCAAGCGCAAGGGACGCGAGTTCGCGGGGCTGTCGCCGTTCAAGGTCGAGAAGACGCCCTCGTTCTTCGTCAACGACCAGAAAGGCTTCTACCACTGCTTCGCATCCGGCGAGCACGGCGACATCTTCAAGTTCGTCATGGCCACCGAGGGATTGAGCTTCCCGGAGGCCGTCGAGCGGCTGGCGCAGGAGGCGGGCGTGGCGCTGCCGAAACCGGATGCGCGCGACGACGCGCGCGAGGACCAGCGCGTGCGGCTGCTGGCGCTGATGGAAGAGTCCGCGAAGTTCTTTGAGACCTCGTTGACCGGCGCGCACGGTGGCGACGCGCGGCGCTACATCGAAAAGCGCGGGCTCAAGCGCGAGACGCTGGCCACGTTCCGGATCGGCTATGCGCCGAACTCGCGCTCGGCCCTCAAGGATCACCTGGCGAAGGCCGGGTACACGCTCGAGGAGATGACGCTGTCGGGCATGCTGATCGCGGGCGACGACATTCCGGTGGCCTACGACCGCTTCCGCCATCGCGTGATGTTTCCGATCGGGGATGCCAAGGGGCGCATCGTGGCGTTCGGCGGGCGTGCCCTCGATCCGGAGCAGAACGCGAAATATCTCAACTCGCCTGAGACGCCCCTCTTCCACAAGGGGCACCTGCTGTTCAACGCGCATCGCGCGCGCCTTGCGGCCCACGACAAGGACCGTGTGATCGCCGTCGAAGGCTACATGGATGCCATCTCGCTCGCGGAAGCGGGCTTTGCGGAGACGGTCGCACCGCTCGGAACGGCGCTGACCGAGGACCAGTTGCAGCTTCTCTGGCGGATGTCTGCCGAGCCGATCCTGTGCTTCGACGGCGACAGCGCCGGCAAGCGCGCGGCATTCCGGGCCGTCGACACGGCGCTGCCGCATCTGAAACCCGGTGCGAGCCTGATGTTCGCCTTCCTGCCCGACGGGCTCGATCCGGACGACCTCGTCCGCCAGCAGGGGCCGGCGGCGCTCGATGCCTGCCTCGGCCGGGCTCGTCCGCTGATCGACGTGCTGTTCGAGCGCGAATGGGGCCAGGGCGAATGGTCCACGCCCGAGCGCCGGGCCGGGCTCGAGAAGACCCTGAAGGGGCTCATCGCCCGCATCGTAGACGAGAGCGTGCGCGCCCACTACCGGCAGGCGCTGTCCGAGCGGCTGGCCGCGGCCTGGGGGCCGCCGCCGGGCGCCCGCGTGACCGCGGCGGGCCAAGGGTCGCAGGCCGGCGCCGGCGGCGCGCGCT
>JAFKKW010000216.1 GCA_017304275.1 Hyphomicrobiales bacterium
CTCACCATCGAGGAGAACCTCGCCCTCGCCGCCGCGCGCGGACGTCGGCGTGGCCTCGGGCTGGCGCTCGGCAGCATCCGCCGCGAGGAGTTCCGCGAGCGCGTCGCCGAGCTGAAGCTCGGCCTCGAGAACCGCATGCAGGATCGCATGGACCTGCTCTCGGGCGGCCAGCGCCAGGCGCTGTCGCTGGTGATGGCGACGCTGTCCGGCAGCGAGGTGCTGCTGCTCGACGAGCACACGGCGGCGCTCGATCCGGGCATGGCCGAGTTCGTCATGGAGCTGACCCAGTCGCTCGTCGACAAGCACAAGCTGACGACGATGATGGTCACCCATTCGATGCGGCAGGCGCTCGACTATGGCAGCCGCACCGTGATGCTGCATGGCGGCAAGGTGATCCTCGACGTCGTCGGCGAGAGCCGGAAGAACCTGACGATCGAGGACCTGATCGAGATGTTCCGCAAGGCCCGCGGCGGCGAGACCCTCGACGACGACGCCCTGCTGGTGAGCTGACGGCCGTCCCCGCGCCGTTCAGGCTGTCCGCGTCTCGAAATGCGGGCAGCCGAAATCCCGCGACGGAATCACGGGATAGGGGAAGCCCGCCTTCGGCGTCGAATTGGTCGGGCTGAGCGCCCTCCCCTTGTTGGCCTCGTTGACGCAGCGCAGGCCGAGGCCGACGCCGATCCCCCAGAAGAGCGAGCTGCAGTTCCGACACGTGCCACACCCGCTCGGCGCGGCGGAAGCCGGGCTGTTCGTCGTGCTGGCCATGGCGGGAATCTCCGTTCAATGCGATCCCGCTAGGATCGCCGGATCGGGCGGAGCTTCCAAGCAACGGAATTCCGGGCGTCGCCGGTTCCGGAGAACTCGAGATCGTAGGCGGCGTTGATGGTCGCAGCCGCCGCCGCACACTGCTCGCGCACCCAGGCTTCGATGGTCGGGCGGCGCCAGGTGTCGTTGTAGCGGATGTTGAAGGTGGCGCGTGCCTCGGCAGGGATGACGTTGGCGGCGCGGTTCGGCACGGACAGAACCGTCACCTGCAGGTTCGACGGCTCGAAGTCCGGCGTGCCGCGGTCGATCTCGACCGACGAGAGTCGGTCGAGGATGCGCGCGAGCTTCGGGATCGGATTGTCGGCTTTCGCCGGATAAGCGGCGTGACCCTGCTTGCCGCGGACGACGATCTCCGCCGTCAGCGAGCCGCGGCGGCCGATCTTGATCTCGTCGCCGAGCGTGTCCGGGTTCGACGGCTCGCCGACGATGCAGACATCCAGTGTTTCCCCGCGCGATTTCAGCCAGTCGAGCACTTTCATCGTGCCGTTGATGGACGGGCCTTCCTCGTCGCCCGTGACGAGGTGGCGCAATGCGGCGGCGACGAAGCAGGCGACGCCGCCCTTCATGTCGACGGCGCCGCGGCCGTAGAGCCTTCCATCGCGGATCTCGCCCGCGAACGGCGGCACGGTCCAGGCGGCGAGGTCGCCCGGCGGCACGACGTCCGTGTGACCGGCAAAGCAAAGGTGCGGGGCGGACGCGCCGATGCGCGCGTACAGGTTTTCGACGTCCGGCGTGCCGGGCTCGGTGAAGGTCATGCGGTGACATGTGAAGCCTGCTGGCTTCAGCACGCTTTCGAGCAACGTCAGGGCGCCGCCTTCTGCCGGCGTCACGCTTTCGCAGCGGATCAAGGCCTGCGTGAGGGCGACGGGATCGGTTGCGGTGACGGTCATGTGGCGTTCGGCCTTTGGGTGTGCGCGGACGGGTGCGGGACATGGTCGCCCGGCAGCGCTTCGATGATGGTAATCTTCTGCCAGATCTTGCCGGAAAGATCCGAGGTCAAAAGCTCGATGTCACCCACGGTTTCGACGACGACGGGGTCGCTCAGCTTCTCGGCATAGAGGGCAGCGCACTTCGCGGTCAGCGAGAGCAGCTCGGAGCAGTAGTCGAGATAGCGGATCAGCTCGAACGGCGTCATGGGCCGGTCCGGCGAGGACTTGGTGGTGATCTGGCCGAGCATGCTCGGGTCCTTGGTGAGCTGGTGCATGTCGACGACATGGACGATCGAGCGCAGCTCGTGCAACGCCTTCAGGGCACGATCGCGCTTCCAGCGTGTTTCGAGCGACGCCAGGAAGTAGGCCGCGCCGCCGATGACGATGAGGAGGTTCACGCCGGCGTCGACGCCCTGCATCATCTCGGATAGCTCGTCGGATGTCTTGAGCGAGGAGGCTTCGAGGGCGAGCAGGACAGCGAGCGCGACCACGACGGCCAGCAGCGCCAGGAGCGAAAGCCTGAGGCCCCAGATCGGCCGGGAGACGTCGGCGATGCGCTTCGACGTCTGCTTTGCCAGCTCGACGACCTCGCTGCAGACGCGGCTCAGGCCCGAGCCCGGAAAGCGCTGGCCGATACGCTCCTCGAGCGCGCCGAGCGTGGCGATGATCTTGGCTGGGTCGAGAGAGCGGTACATGGACGGGCCTCTGGACCGAGTCTCGTAGAGGCCCCTGGATGGCCGGGTCAAGCCCGGCCATGGAGTGCAAAGGGAAATATGCGCGTGCGGCGACAAAGCTGCCGTCGCGCCGGCGCGTCAATCGCGCAGAAGCTCGTTGATCGAGGTCTTGGAGCGGGTCTTCTCGTCGACGCGCTTGACGATGACGGCGCAGTAGAGGTTCGGGCCCGGCTCGCCGTTCGGCAGCGGCTTGCCCGGCATGGTGCCGGAGACGACGACCGAGTAGGGCGGGACCTTGCCGAAATGCTTCTCGCCCGTTGCGCGGTCGATGATGGTGGTCGAGGCGCCGATGTAGACGCCCATCGAGAGCACCGAGCCCTCACCAACCTGCACGCCCTCGGCCACCTCGGCGCGGGCGCCGATGAAGCAGTTGTCCTCGATGATGACGGGGCCGGCCTGCAGCGGCTCCAGGACGCCGCCGATGCCGGCGCCGCCGGAAATGTGGCAATTCTTGCCGATCTGGGCGCAGGAGCCGACTGTGGCCCAGGTGTCGACCATGGTGCCGCTATCGACGCGGGCGCCCAGGTTGACGAACGACGGCAGCAGGACGGCGCCGGGCGCGATGTAGGCCGAGCGGCGGACGACGGCGCCCGGGAGCACCCGGAAGCCGCCCTTCTTGAAATCCTCGGCGGTCCAGCCCGCGAACTTGGGCGGCACCTTGTCCCAGTAGAAGGAGCCCGCGGGGCCGCCCGGGATGAGGTCCATGTCGGTCAGGCGGAACGACAGCAGCACCGCCTTCTTGAGCCACTGGTTGACGACCCATTCGCCGTCCTTCTTCTCGGCGACGCGGGCTTCGCCCCGGTCCAGGAGGTCGAGGGCCGTGTCGACGGCATCGCGCACCGCGCCCTTGGTTGCAGGGGTCACGCTGTCACGGGTTTCCCAGGCCGCTTCGATCGTCGTCTGAAGGTCGCTCATGCCCGTTTCCATCCCTCTTGGCTCGTCTGGGAGGCGTTCATGACCGCACATCCGGGGGCTGTCAATGCTCGGCGGCTCGGGGCCGCGACCCCTCGTGGCGAACGGGGAAAGGCAAACCTCGCGTTAATCCGATTGGTCTAAGATTACCGACGTGACGTGCGCTGGTGCGCCGGTTCGTGACGCCGTGCGGGCTTCGTTTTGTAATGCGTAGGGGGAGGTCGCAGTGCGTAGATCCCAGGACCTTGGGGTGGCGAGCAACGTGGTGACGGGCGGTCCGTGGACCGCGCGCGACGCCTACATCGCCGAGACGGCGGTGATCCTCGACAGGCTAACGGCGAAGATCGAGCGGCTCGAGCGGCAGGAGGAGGCGCTGGTGCGCCGCGTTGCCGAACTCACCGAACACGCGCAACAGGTCAATCGGTTTCAGGCGCTTGCAGAAAGTCTCAGAAACTCAAGAGACTATAAGCTCGATGAAGTCTTCCGGATGGTGAAGGAGGTGCGCGGGCGGGTCGAGGCCATCGAAGGGCCGCGGACCGAGTTCAATGGGCTGACGCACAAGACGTTCGGTGCCATCGATCGCAAGCTCGCGGAGCTATCCGCGGCGCGACGCGGCAGTCTGCGCTGGGGCGGCGGTTACCTGCAGTCGGCCGGGGTCATCATCGGCTTCGTGGCCGTCATGGCCGTCATGGCACGGTTTAGCTGACCTCCTGACGTCGTCGCACGTCCTCACAACCCCGCGGCGCGCATCTGCTCCATGACGAGCGCCTTGGCAGGCTCGGAATCCCATTCGGCCGGGCCGGGCAAGCGGCCGATCTCGCGGCCCTCAGCGTCGATGAGGATGGTCGTCGGCATGCCGATGGCCTTCAACGCGGAGCCCGAGCGCGTGGTCGGGTCGGCGTAGAGCTGCAACGATTTCACATTGATGCCATCGAGGAACTTGCGCGCGGCCTGGATGCCGGTGCGGTCCACCGCCAGGGCCACCACCTGGAACGTATCGGAGCCGAGCTCTTGCTGCAGGCGGTCGAGGGAGGGCATCTCCTCGCGGCACGGCGCGCACCAGGTCGCCCAGAGATTGAGAAGCACGGTCTTGCCGCGGAAGTCCTTCAGGGTCTTCGGAGTGCCGGCTTCGTCAACGAAGTTAACGTCGGCCAGCGGCTCGGGCGCCGCCTTGAAGACAAAGGCCGGCAGACCCGGCGCGCGGCGGCGGGTCGCCGTGGCGTCCTTTTCCTGCCGAGGGGCTGCATTCTCGGACAGGCTGGTGTTGTCAGGGCGGCCGAGCGTGCCGTATACCGCCGCAAAGCCGACAAGAGCCGCGATTGCGGCCATGGCGACGACGGCCGTCGTGCTCGTTCGGGGCGCGCCGGGCGGATTGCTGTTTTCGTTCATCGCTCTTTCCGATTCCTGGGTCTCGCGGAGGGCCCGTCCCGTGACAGAGAAAAACGCCAACAAGATGTGGGGCGGCCGGTTCGCCGCCTCGCCGGCCGAGATCATGGAGGAGATAAATGTCTCGGTCTCCTTCGACAAGGCGCTCGCGCCGCAGGACATCCGCGGCTCCAAGGCGCATGCGGCGATGCTTGGCGAGGCCGGGATCATCACCAAGACCGATGCGCGGGAGATCCTGAGGGGTCTCGACCAGGTGGCGGCGGAGATTGCCGACGGCAGCTTCACGTTCTCGCGTGCGCTCGAGGACGTGCACATGAACGTCGAGAGCCGCCTCAAGGAGCTGATCGGCACGCCGGCTGGGCGGCTGCACACGGCGCGCTCGCGCAACGACCAGGTGGCGACCGACTTCCGGCTGTTCGTGCGCGATGCGACGGACGGGATCATCGCCGCCATCGGCGCGCTGCAGGCGGTGCTGGTCGGCAAGGCCGACGCGCACGCGGCCACCGTCATGCCCGGCTTCACGCATCTGCAGCCGGCGCAGCCGGTCACGTTCGGCCATCACATGCTCGCCTATGTCGAGATGCTGGGCCGCGACCGGGGCCGGTTCGTCGATGCGCGCAAGCGTCTCAACGAGTGCCCGCTCGGCTCGGCGGCACTGGCGGGGACGTCCTTCCCCATCGACCGGCAGAAGACGGCGGAGGTGCTGGGTTTCGACCGGCCGATGGCGAATTCGCTGGACGGCGTCGCGGATCGGGACTTCGCGCTCGAGGTGCTGGCTGCATCGGCCATCACGGCGGTGCATCTCTCGCGTTTCGCCGAAGAGATCGTGATCTGGATGACGCCGCAGTTCGGCTTCATCCGGCTGTCGGACCGGTTCACGACCGGATCGTCGATCATGCCGCAGAAGCGCAACCCCGACGCGGCGGAGCTGGTGCGCGCCAAGGTCGGGCGCATCGCCGCGGCGTTCCAGAACCTGCTGGTGGTCATGAAGGGGCTGCCGCTCGCCTATTCCAAGGACATGCAGGAGGACAAGGAGGCGACCTTCGACGCGCTGGCGTCGCTGCGTCTGGCGCTCGCTGCCATGGCGGGGATGGTCGCGGATCTGGAGCCGGTCGCGGACGCCATGCGGGCGGCGGCGGGGCGCGGCTACTCAACGGCCACGGATCTCGCCGACTGGCTGGTGCGGGAGCTCAAGATGCCGTTCCGCGATGCGCACCATGTGACCGGTGCCATCGTGAAGGCCGCCGAGGAGCGGGGATTGGATCTCGAGCAGGTGCCGCTGGACGTCATGCAGGCCATCGAGCCGCGGATATCGAACGGCGTTTACTCTGTTCTTTCGGTGGAGAACTCGGTAAAGTCCCGCAAGAGCTATGGGGGAACTTCGCCACAGAACGTCGCGAAAATGGCGCGGGCCTGGGCACGGCGCTTGGAAAAGGAGGCCGCCGGGCGCTAAAATCCGCCCGGTTTCCCTGCTAACCGTCGGAAGCTCCGCGGTTTTGGGCTGGTCACAATTGGGCTTGATCGAGATGACGCGTTTTGTTCGCGCTGCCATGACCGTTTCGGCGCTAGCGTTCCTGCTAGCGGGCTGCGGCGTGCGTGGCGGCCTCGAGTCGCCGGCCGAAGCGAAGGCGCAGACGACGGCGGATGCCCAGTCCGGCGAGGGCAAGCCCCAGGGCGCGGCACCGAAGCCGCACAAGCCCTTCATTCTCGACGACCTCGTCCGTTAGCGTCCGGGGTTCGAATTCTGCGAGCGTCGCCGGGTTTCTCCCGCTATAGCTGCGTCGCCCGCTTTCGCGGGCCGTTGGTCTCAGCTCGGACGCTCCTTTCCCATGCACTATTTCGCTTACCACGACGGCGTGCTGCACGCCGAGGATGTCAGCCTCCCGCGGATCGCGGCGGAGGTCGGCACGCCCTTCTACTGCTACTCGACGGCGACGCTCGTCCGACACGTGCGGGTGCTCGAAGAGGCGTTCGCGGGCCAGGACGCCGTCATCTGCTTTGCGGTCAAGGCCAACTCCAACCAGGCAGTGCTCGCGACCATGGCGCGGGCGGGTGCCGGGATGGACGTGGTGTCGGAGGGCGAGTTGCGGCGCGCGCGGGCGGCGGGTGTGCCGGCCGACAAGATCATTTTCGCGGGCGTCGGCAAGTCGCGCGAGGAGATGGCCTATGCGCTCGGCGAGGGCATATTCAGCTTCAACGTCGAGAGCGAGCCGGAGCTCAGGGCGTTGTCGGAGGTGGCGGAGGGGCTCGGCGTCACGGCGCGCGTGGCTCTGCGCGTCAATCCGGACGTGGACGCCAAGACACACGCCAAGATCTCGACCGGAAAGAGCGAGAACAAGTTCGGCATTCCCTATCTCGACGCGCCGCGGCTCTACGCGGAGGCGCGCACGCTGCCGGGGCTCGACGTGTCAGGCATTCACATGCACATCGGCAGCCAGATCACGGATCTGGCGCCGTTCCGCGACGCGTTCCGGCTCATGCGCGACCTCACGCTCGAACTGCGCGGCGCGGGCCATGCGATCCATCATCTCGACATCGGCGGCGGGCTCGGCGTGCCCTACCGCGGCTCGAACGACGTGCCGCCGCATCCGGACGAGTATGCGGCGCTGGTCAAAGAGGCGCTCGGCGATCTCGGGGCGCGCATCTATCTCGAGCCGGGGCGCATGATCGCCGGCAATGCGGGCATTCTCGTCACGCGCGTGCAGTACGTGAAGGCGGGCGCGGGGAAGCGGTTCACGATCGTCGATGGGGCGATGAACGATCTTCTGCGCCCGACGCTCTACGAGGCCTATCACGAGGTCTGGCCGGTGCTGGAATCCCGGCTCGCGGGGCCCAGGGTGCTGCAGGACATCGTGGGGCCGGTTTGCGAGACCGGCGACTATCTCGCGATCGAGCGCGAGCTGCCCGCCTTCGAGCCGTTCGAGCTTCTGGCCGTGATGACGGCGGGTGCCTACGGCGCGGTGATGTCGTCGACCTACAATACGCGTCTTCTGGTGCCAGAGGTGCTGGTCGACGGCAGCAGCTTTGCGGTCGTCCGGCCGCGGCCGTCCTACGACGACCTGATCGGCCTCGACCGCCTGCCGCCGTGGCTCGAGAGTTAGTCTCGGTGCCCTGTTCATGCGTGTCTGGATCCCGGCCTGCGCCGGGATGACGTTGAGGGCGGGCAATCGGGATGCGTTAGCCCCCACGTCACACGTGCGGAGGCCGGCGCTCAGATAGCCCGAGAATGGGCATCCATTCGTTGTTTTTTCTCCGCAGGAACAGGGCCTGAACGTTAGCGGTTTGTAATGAATCGGCCCTTGGGCCCGTGCTAGGTTTTGGGCATGGAGATGGATCAGGGATCGCGGGCGGCCAACCGCTCGTTCGAGCGCAAGATCTGGCGTGCCCGCATGGCGGCCGTGCTCGAGCAATTGTGGCTCAAGCTTTGGCTCGTGCTCGCCGTGGTCGGCGTATTCCTTCTCGTGTCCTATGCAGGTGTCTGGGCCTATCTGCCCACCCCGGTGCATGTGCTCCTGCTGGGTCTATTCGGCTTGGCGTTTCTGGCGGCGCTCGCCACGCTGGCGCGCATCTCCTGGCCGAGCCGCGACGAGGCCATCCGGCGCATCGAACGGGTGTCGGGCGTGCCGCACCGGCCTGCGACCTCATACGAAGACACGCTCAGCACGCCGTCGTCCGATCCGGCGACGCAGGCCATCTGGCAGGCGCATCGCGCGCGCATGGCCGCGCTGCTCGCCAAGCTCAGGCCGGGAAAGCCGCAGCCGCGCACCGACCGCTTCGATCCGTTCGCGGTCCGCGCGGCGCTGGTACTCGGCCTCGTGGGGCTGACGGCCCTGGTCGGCGATCGCGCCGGCGAACGGGTGCGCGATGCCTTCACGTTCGGCTCAGCCAGTGCCAAAGCGGAAGCGCGGCTCGATGCGTGGCTGACGCCGCCGACCTATACGGGCCGTCCACCGGTCATGCTGGCGGACGGTGCGGGCGGCGCCCGGGTGCAGCCCGCCGTTGCGACGGATAGCGACGGCAAGCCGCGGCTGCCGGAGGTTCCGACCAAGAGCGTGCTGATCGTGCGCGTGGGCGGCATGGGGTCCGCGCCGCTTTCGATCGAGGTGAAGCCGACCGTCGCGGACGGCGAGACGGCCAACACCGAGCGCATCGAGGCCAAGCCGGAGAAGGATGTCGGCGACCTCAAGGAGGTGCGCTATGAGATGACCCGCTCGGCGACGGTGCGGGCGCTCGCCGGCGGATCGGAGCTTGCGGCCTGGCAGATCGTGGTGATCCCGGACCAGTTGCCGCGGATCTCGCTGTCGCGGCCGCCCGAGCTGACGCCGCGCGGCTCGCTCAAGATCACCTACAAGGTCGAGGACGATTACGGCGTCGCGTCGGCGGGCGTGAAGCTCAAGAAGCTGCCGGACCCGCCGCGCGATCCCAAGAAGGCGTGGGCGCTGCCCGAGCCGCTGCGCGGTCCGCGTGCGCCGCTGATGCGTCCGCCGAAACTCGAGCTGCGCCTGCCGCGACCCAACGCGACCTCAGCGGAAGCACACACCTATTTCGAGATGGCTTCGCATCCGTGGGCCGGACGCAAGGTCATCATGTCGCTCGAAGCCAAGGACGTCGCCGGGCAGATCGGGCAAAGCCCGGGGTTCGAGATGATCCTGCCGGAGCGGCAGTTCACGCAGCCGCTCGCGCGGGCCATCGTCGAGCAGCGCAAGAAGCTGCTTGAGGACAGCCGCTATCGTCCGACGGTGGTGCTTGCGCTCGATGCGCTGACGCTCGAGCCGGAAGGCTTCATCGACGACGCGCGTGTCTACCTCGGTCTCAGGACGGCGCGGCACCGGCTCATGAACGATCGCACGCGCGCGGGCTACAAGAGCGTCGTCGACCAGCTCTGGCAGATCGCGCTCAAGATCGAGGACGGCAATCTGTCGGACGCCGAGCGCGCGCTTAAGGACGCGCAGGACAAGCTCGCCAAGGCGCTCGAGAACGGCGCCTCCGAGGAGGAGATCAAGCAGCTCATGCAGGAGCTGCGGCAGGCGCTCAACGAGTTCATGAAGCAGCTCGCGCAGGAGAACCAGGACGGGCAGCCGCAGGAGGGCCAGAACCAGGATCAGCAGACGCTGGCTCAGGAAGATCTCGAGCGCATGATGCGCAATCTCGAGGAGATGGCGAAGAGCGGGTCGCGCGAGCAAGCCCAGCAGCTACTTTCCGAAATGCAGGATCTCATGGAGCGTCTTCAGGCGGGCCGCCAGGACAAGGCCCAGGCGCAGAAGAACCAAGAGATGATGAAGATGATGGAAGAGCTGGGCAACATGGTCGGCGACCAGCAGCAGCTCATGGACGACACGTTCGGCGAGCGTCGCGAGCAGGGCGACCAGCAGCAGAACGGCGGCCGCGAGGGCCAGAAGCCGCCGCCGGGCATGAAAGGCATGGGCGGCGACGGGCAGCAGGGCAACGTCGGCGCGCCGCCGGGGCAGTCGGATCAGGCGCAGCGCGGGCGTGGTCAGCGCGGTCAGGGCGGGCAAGGCCAGCAGGGTCAGGGCGATCAGCTCGGCCAAGGCGACGGACAGCGCGGGCTCGACGGTCTCACGCAGCGCCAGCGCGAGCTTCGCGATCGTCTCGGGCAACTGCAGAAGCAGATGCGCGAGAAGGGTGGCAACCCGAGCCAACAGCTTCAGGATGCCGAGGGCGCCATGCAAGGTGCAGAAGACGCGTTGCAGCGCGGCGACCTCGAAGAGGCGACCGAGCAGCAGGGCCGCGCGCTCGACCAGATGCGCCAGGGTGCGCAGAGCATGGCGCAGGAGATGATGCGGAACATGCCGCAGCGCTATGGCCAGTCGGGCGATACGCCGCGCGATCCGCTCGGGCGTCCGCAGCGCTCGCAGGGTCCGGACCTCGGCACGTCGGTCAAGGTGCCGGATCAGATCGATGTGCAGCGGGCGCGGGAGATCCTGGAGGAGCTGCGCCGCAGGCTGGGCGAAGCGACGCGCTCGCCGGTCGAGCTCGATTACCTGGAACGGCTGTTGCGGCGGTTCTGACGGTCTTTTCCCCCATTCTTGCTCCCAGTGTGTCTGGATCCCGGCCTGCGCCGGGATGACGGATGAATTACGGAATCCGACCGGCCCGAATCTCCGACGTCACACCCGCGGAGGCGGGCACCCACGACACGCTTCGATGTGGGTGCGCTCGCGCCGGGATGCCGCATCCGTGGACACTGGTGTAGATGGCCGCTTGCGGGGCTACGACGTTGGGCGGGTGGGCGCCGTTTCCTTCACGCCATGGCCGCCCTTGAGGCGGCCATCCAGGGCAACTTGCTTCAATGTCAGCGTGTTTGGCCCTGGATGGCCGGGTCACGCCCGGCCATGGTGTGAGTGGGGAGCAGGGCGTTCCGGTAGCGTATTGTTTGCTCCTACGGTATCGCACCGCAAATCCCTTCCTCCCTTGTGAACCTCCGGCGCGACGTCGTTCCCTCCCCGTCAAGGGAAGAGTGAAGAAAGAGAGAGAGCGGAAAATGCGCCAGCTACGTCTCTGGGTCGTCAGGGCGCGGCGACGGGAGCGGAGCGGATGCCGAGGCCGAAGATGCCCTGGTGGCTGGTGTATGTCGTCGTCAGGCGGCCGCCGGGCGGCTCGGTGCCCGAAAGCCAGCTCTGCAGCTGGTTCCAGAGATCGAGCGGCAGCCACGAGCCTTCGCGCTCGGTGAGTGGCATCTCGTAGGGCGCGAGCGTGAACTTGTACTCGAAGAAATAGGAGACGCGAGCCGTGCGCAGCTCGACGCCGATCAGCGCCTGTCCGACGGGGCCAGCGTACTGATACTCGTACGTGCGCTTGTCGGCGTTGGCGAACTGGACCTCGGAGTGGGGCAGCGAGACGCCGGCGCCGAGCCCGACATAGGGCTGGATGCGGGCCGTGATGCTCGGCAGCCGCAAGAGGCCGTTCAGCGTCAGCATGTTGTGGCCGTGGCTGGCTTCGAGCTTACGGAAGATGTCGCGAAGCCTGGCGCGCTCGGGTGCCGGCGCGCCGTTCAGCGTGCCTTCGAAAGCGGTGTCCTCGTCGAGGCGGGCAAGGGCCTTCGAGTGCGTGAAGTCGAGCATGGTGCCCACGCGGCCGGCGCCGAAGCGCACGATGCGCGCGCCGTAGTAGATCGGATTGACGAACGGCTTTCCATCCCAGGCGACGTTTTTCACAGTCAGGTCGTGCAGGCCGTTCTTCTTGACCACCACGTCGCTCGGGTAGGTGTATGGCACGCCGCCGTAGCCGGCGAACATCAGCTCGCGGCCCGGAGGTGCGAGCGTCGTTTGCGCGGCTGCGGTGTTGCGGGCGGCATCCGGACGGGAGCCGTCAACCGACTGCTCGATGACGATCGGGGCGGCCACAATCACGAGTGAAGCGGCGGCGAAGAACGCAGACAGGGTTTCCGTCAGGCGTGTCGCCGGTTTCGGCCGTGGTCGGCGCGAACGCTCGGACGTCCAGGCACCGGACGTCGAGATACGGCCCGTCGCAAATCGCATGGATTGTGTTTCCCCTCGCGCCCGTTCGACCCCACGCTTCCGACCTTCCGGCACCGCCGATCGGCGCGACGGCGGCCCGAAGCGATCAAAGGTCTAGTGGATCGCGGCGGTCCGCTCAACTTAACTGTGAGGCTTTGTGCTCGGTGGCGTGGGGCGCATCAAGATCTTGGTTTTGCGAGCGCTTCGAGCATGCGGTGGACGATCTCGATCTGCGGCGCTTTGCGCGTCAGGTAATCGTCGCTGGTGTAGCCCCACCAGTCCCAGCAGCCTTGCGGATTGACGGGTGAGGCGGCTGCCTCCGGAAACAGGATGATCAACGCGTTGGCGTCGGCCCAGTTGGCGTAGCCGGACTCGCGGATGAAGGCATCGCCGGCGGCGGCGCGGTTCTGGGCGCAGCCGTGGTAGGCGATGTGCACGCGGCAGGTCGTGCTCTCGGCGCAGGACGGGGGAATATAGACCACGCCGCGCTTTTCCATGCCGTGGTTCGTAAAGCCTTCCTGGAAGGGCCGCTGATCGAACTCCAGGAAGGTGCCCGTCGGTGTTGCGGCACGCGGGGCCTCAGTGCCGTAGATGCGTTTCAGGATGTCGCCGGCCTGGTCATAATCGCAATCGACGACGTAGGGCTTGTCTGTCATCTCGCACGACAGCCCTTCGGCCTCCGTCACGAAGGCGTGTCCGGCCGGCATGTCGGAGACGAACGTCAGGTTGCTCTCGGGGACGCCGAGGCGCTTGTAATATTCATAGGCCGCCGTGACGATCGCCGGCACGACGGTGCGATCGTTGGCGCCGGAGAACAGATAGACGTGGTCAGTAACGAGGCTCGACAGCGGATCGATGCGTCCGGCGTCGGCGAGCTTCTTCGTCTTTTCCACCAGCAGGTCGACATCGGGCACGCCCCATAGCGCGAGCGCGTTCAGCATGCAGCCGTTGACGGCCTTGGAGAGATTGAGGAACGCCAGGCCCGGTCCGGACATGACGTCGGCGAACGCGCTTTCAGCGCAACCGTAGGGGCCGCCCGCGATGATGGCGGCGCCGGCGACGATCTGCGAATGGGCGATCTGGAACTGGCCGGCCATGTAGGCGCCGGACGAAATGCCGGATACGGAGGTCTCGGAAATATCGGCGGCGAGCGCGGGCAGGCTGGCGGTCGGCTCCTCGGCTCGGGCGGCGTGGGCCGCGAACAGGGCGGCGATACCGAGCCATGTGACAAGGGCGGTCGCTGCGCGTTTCAAAGTGTCACCATCCCGTCGCCCCTATCGACCCTAAGTGCAATGGTCTCGATCAAGACATGAAAGCTTAGCGTGGTGGTTGCGACTTTGCCATGACGGCTATTATTCCGCCGGTCAGCGCAGCCGGACCGTGACGCGGTCAACGCGGCCCTTGGCGTCGATGACGGTCAGCTTGGCGAAACCGCGTCCGTCGGGCTGCCATTCGACGTCGCGACGCAGGGGATCGGAGGTCACGGGGTTGCCGTCGACCAGCCAGGTCAGCGGTAGCGCGCCGCCGTCGGCCTTGATGATCAGCGGCTCGGCCTCGCGCTCGGCGATGTCGAGCTCGGAGCGGTCAGGCGGGAACGAGATCATGACCGGCGGCTCCAGGAACGGGCCTTTGGCGATCGCATCGTCGGCCGGGCCCCGGAAGCGCTTGAGCGGCGGCGGCAGGGACGCGCCGGTGGCTTTCATGACGCCCGCGGGGGCCGATCGGAACGGGGCGGGACGCTCGGCAATGCGCGCGAAGGCGTCGAACAGGATCGGGGCGGCGCTGAGGCGGCCCATGAGGCCCGGCGTCGAGGCGGCATCGGGGCGGCCGACCCAGACGGCGACGACGTGGCGGCCGTCGAAGCCGACGGCCCAGGCGTCGCGGTAGCCGTAGGAGGTGCCGGTCTTGTAAGCGATGGCGCCGCCCTTGGTGTTCGGCGGCGGCGGCGCGTCGCGCAGGATGTTGGTAACGTACCAGGCGGAGACGGGTGTGAGCAGGCGGCGCCGTGCGGGAGCGGGTTTGGCCGCCTGCTCGTCGCGATGCCATTTGAGCATAACCGGCTCGCCGCCGCGCGCGAGATCCGCGTACAGCGTCGCCAGGTCCTTGAGCGTCATGCCGAGGCCGCCGAGCGCGATCGCGAGCGACGGCTGCGCGTTGGCGGGAAGCTGCGGCGTAACGCCGACGCGGCGCAGGCGGCCCATGAGGCGCCCGGGCCCGACGGAGGCCAGCACCTTCACGGCCGGCACGTTGAGCGAGTTGCCGAGCGCCTCGCGGATCGTCACCGTGCCGTGGAATGCTTCGTCGAAGTTCTCGGGCGTGTAGGTGCCGAAGCGGGTCGGGCGATCCTCGATCAATGTTTCAGGGTGCGCGATGCCCTGCTCGAACGCCAAGCCGTAGATGAAGGGTTTCAGCGTCGAGCCCGGCGAGCGGATGGCGTCCGTCATGTCGATGGCGCCCCGGCGGTCGCGGTCGAGATAGTCGGCGGAGCCGACGTGAGCCAGGACCTCGCCCGTCGCGTGGTCGACGACGAGGACGGCGGCCGACAGCTTCGGGCCAAGAAGCTTCGTCTGCTCG
>JAFKKW010000279.1 GCA_017304275.1 Hyphomicrobiales bacterium
GGCGCTCCACCATCTTTCCCTCGACGGTGATCACGCCCTTGGGCCTGTTCTCCGGCTCGTCGAAGGCACGGATGATCTTCTTCGACCACGCGATCTCCTCCTCCGTCGGCGAGAAGATCTCGTTGCAGGGTGCCACCTGCGAGGGATGGATGAGCGTCTTGCCGTCCATGCCGAGCGTGCGCCCGTGCTCGCATTCCTTGCGGAACCCCGCCTCGTCCTTGAAGTCGTTGTAGACGCCGTCGATGATGTCGAGCCCGTAGCCGCGCGCCGCCACCACCGTCAGCGCCAGCCAGGGCACCACCGCCATGCGGTCGTGCAGCGCCCGTGCCCGGCTCTCCTTGAGCAGGTCGTTGGTGCCCATGACGAGGCAGACGAGCCGGTTTTCGGGATCGGCGCCGGTCGCCGCGATCTCCGCCCCGCGCAGGATCGAGAGCGGGGTTTCCATCATCGCCCACAGCTTGGTTTTCTCGGCCGCGGCCACCGATTTCAGGATTTTTGCCGCGCTGATGATGTCGCCCGGACCCTGAACCTTCGGAATGAGAATGGCATCCGGTGCCGCCGATGCCGCGGCAAGAATGTCGGCCGTGCCCCAGGCGGTCTCGAGCGCGTTGGGCCGGATGACGACCTCGCGCCGCCCGTAGCCGCCCTCCTTCACCGCGGCGACGACTTTGTTGCGCGCCTCGACCTTGGCATCCGGCGCCACGGAATCCTCGAGGTCGAGGATCAGCGCGTCGGCCTGTAGCGAACGCGCCTTTTCGAGCGCGCGCTCGTTGGCGCCGGGCATATAGAGCACGCTGCGTCGGGGACGGATGGGAGCCATAGAATGCCTCGTTGAACGGTGGACGCGCATCTTGCGCTGTATGTTGCAGCGCAACGTTAATCCAATCGCCGGATCGGACCAACGCGACCATGGTTCAATCCGCTGGAAATTGTCGTCGGTCGCGGAGCCGGGGTCGGATATGACAGGGAGCCGCGCGTCGAAGACGTAGTTCATGAGGCGTCGAAGACGCGGTTAACACGGAACGTCGAAGATGCGGTCCGCAAGGGGAGCATCGACAAGGCGCTTCGAGAGGACAGAACGCCCGCATGGCCACCGTCATCGCAGTTTCCTCGTTCGTGGCGCGCGGCACGGTGGGTCTGCGCGCAATCATGCCCGCGCTCGACCGGCTGGGGCACGAGACCATCGCCTGTCCGACCATCCTCCTCTCGAACCATCTGGGACATGCCCGTGCCGCGGGCGGAGCCGTTGCGCCCGAGACTCTGGCGGCCATGATCGACGTGCTGGACGGCAACGGGTGGCTAGCCAAGGCGGATGCCGTCCTCACCGGCTACCTGCCGAGCCCCGACCACGTCCGCCTCGTCGAGAGCCTCGTCACACGCGTACGGGCACAGCGCACCGACGCCCTGATCGTCTGCGACGCCGTGCTCGGCGATCACCCGGACGGCTTTTACGTGCCCGAGGGCGTGGCCGAAGCCGTACGCGATCGGCTGGCACCGCTGGCCACTCATATGAAGGTCAACCTGTTCGAGCTGGAATTTCTGTCCGGCCGGCCGGTCGAGACCTTCGACGAGATCGTCGACGCCGCGAGATCCCTTCCGCCACCCGTTGCCCTCACGAGCTCGGTGCCGATCGGAACCGATCGCCTCGCCAACGTGGTCACAATGCCCGGCCATACGGCACAGTGCACCGTGGCGCTCCGGAGCGACGTGCCGCATGGAACGGGTGATCTTCTGACGGCGAGCTTCCTGGGCCATCTGCTGTACGGCGAGGATCCCTCGACCAGCGTCGGATTCGCGGCCGGCGCGGTCGACAGCGTCATCGCCTTGAGCCGCGGAAACGACGAGCTGCAACTCTCCGGCGCGACCGCATGGCATGAGGCGCCGCCGCTTCAGATGTCGCGCATCGACCGATAATAATTGACCGCATAGCCGTTCTATCGCACGACGGAACCCCGAGGGCTTCCAGTCAAAGGATAGGCAGGAATGGCAAGGCGGCGGCTGCGCGACGCAATGATCTTCATCCAGCACCACGAGGCCTC
>JAFKKW010000217.1 GCA_017304275.1 Hyphomicrobiales bacterium
CCAGAAGCCCGGCAGATCGCGCGTGATCTGGATCGGGCGGTGTGCGGGCGACAGCAGGTGCAGCGTGAGCGGCAACCGTCCGCCGGCGATCGTCGGGTGTGCTTTCAACCCGAACACCTCCTGGACGCGGATGTGGAGTGCGGGCGCGCCGGCGCCCTCGTAGTCGATGGCGTGCCGATTGCCGGTCGGGGCTTCGAAGTGGGTCGGCGCCTCGGCATCGAGCCGGCGCTTCAGGGCCCAGGGGATCAGGGCGTCCAGCGCCTGGCCGAGGTCGTCGGCGGTGAGATCGGCAAGGCGGGTCTTTCCCGACAGATACGGTCCAAGCCAGTCGGCAAGAGTCGCGGCGAGGGCGCCGTTCGACAAATCCGGCCAATCGGTTTCGCCCGCGCCGCGCAGAAACGCCACGCGGTCGCGCAGTTGGAGCTGCGCTTTGGTCCACGGCAGTTTGTCGATGCCGAGCGCCGCCAAGCCGGCGGCGAGGACCGTTTCGGTCTCCGGGCCCGGGTCGGCCGGTCGCGGCTCGCTGGTCAGCTCGATGGCATCGAGACGGCGCACGCGACGGGCACGAACGCTCGCGCTTTCGCGGTCGAACGTCAGCTCGTCGCGCGTGGTGATGCGATCGGCGGCGATCCGGAGGATTTCGGTCTCGCTGGTTTCGGCGGCGAGGCCGATGCGCGTCGCGGCTGCCGTGCCCTGCAGCTCGGCGACGACGAGGAACGGTGCGCGGGCGAGCGCATCGGCGGGATCGAGGTTGGCGCCGCGGCCGTTGGCGAGCAGGTATTGCCCGCGCGGACCCCGCGCCTTGGCGATGCGCTCGGGGTAGGCCAGAGCGAGGAGCGCGGCGGCGCTTGTCTCCGCCGCGCCGGTATGCTGCCCCTCTTCTCGAGAGGCGCGCGCGGTTCGCGCCCAGCCATCGGCGAGGCGGCGCATCTCGGTCGCGCGACGGGAGCGATCGCGGCGGAACGTCTCGAGGCGGTGATCGAGGGCGGCATCATTGCCGCCGAGGCCGCGCTCGACCAGCACGGCGGCGATCTCTGCCGCCTCCGTTTCGGCGCCGCGCTTCGCGGCTTCGATCAGCATCGCAGCCAGGCGCGGCGGCAGCGGCAGCGCGCGCAGGCGGCGGCCGGCTTCGGTGAGGTGTCCGCCGGTGTCGAGGGCACTCAACGCCCGCAATTCCTCGCGGGCGTTGTCGAGCGCGGCAGATGAGGGTGGATCGAGCCAAGAGAGCGTGCGCGGATCGGTGACGCCCCACTCGGCGCAATCGAGAACAAGGGGCGCGAGATCTGCGGCGCGGATTTCCGGCTCGCTGAAGGGCGGGAGGCTCGCCGTTTCCGCTTCGTCCCAGAGGCGGTAGCAGACGCCGGGCTGCGTGCGGCCGGCGCGGCCGCGGCGCTGGTCGGCGGAGGCGCGCGAGACGCGGACGGTCGCGAGGCGCGTCACGCCGACGTCCGGGTCGAAGCGCGGCACGCGGGAGGTGCCGCAGTCGATGACGACGCGCACGCCTTCGATGGTGAGCGAGGTTTCGGCGATCGACGTCGCGAGCACGACTTTGCGCTTTCCGGCCGGCGCGGGCTCGATCGCCGTGTCCTGTGCCTGCCGGTCGAGTGCGCCGTAGAGCGGCGCGATGATGGCGGCGTTTGGATCGAGCCGCTCGCGCAGGCGCTCCTCGGTACGGCGGATCTCGCCCTGGCCGGGGAGGAAGGCCAGAATGGAACCCGACTCGGCGCGAAGCGCGCGCTCGATCGCATCGGCCATCTGATCCTCGATGCGCCGGGTGGGACTGCGGCCGAGGTAGCGGGTCTCGACGGGATAGCTTCGTCCCTCGCTCGCAATGACAGGTGCGCCACCGAGGAGCTCGGCCACCTTCTCGCCGGCGAGGGTCGCCGACATGACGAGGATACGGAGATCGTTTCGCAGGCTCGTCTGCACGTCGATGGCGAGGGCGAGGCCGAGATCGGCGTCGAGCGAGCGCTCGTGGAACTCGTCGAAGAGCACGGCCGCCACGTTTTCAAGCGTCGGGTCGTCGAGGATCATGCGCGTGAAGACGCCTTCGGTCAGCACCTCGATGCGCGTTTTCTTCGAGACCCGTGTTTCGAGACGTGCGCGCAGGCCGATGGTATCACCGACATGTTCGCCGAGGGTATCTGCCATGCGCGTGGCTGCGCCGCGGGCTGCGAGACGGCGCGGCTCCAGGAGCAGGATCCTGCGGTCGCCGCGCCAGGGCGCGTCGAGCAGCGCGAGCGGGACGCGCGTCGTCTTGCCGGCGCCGGGCGGGGCGACGAGCACGGCCGCCGGCCTTTCCGCAAGCGCCGTCGCCAGCGGCGCCAGCACCGCGTCGATGGGCAGATCGGGCGTGAATTTTCGTAAGGTCTGCGGCTTTGCGTCGGTCATCGTGGCGGGCTTAGCACGCCGCAGCGGCGAATCCGAAGCGTCCCGACGCGCAGTCTTTACAACACCACGCGGCTGGCCGATATCGTGACGCTCAGGCGACCCGGAGGGCGGGCGCCCGCTTGCGGGGATGGTGCTCATGGTACGCTTCGCGCCGTTATTGGGGCTGGTCGGCATCGGTCTCTCGGTCGCCACGGCCGTCAGCGCGACAGAGCTCGACGGCTTCTGGATGGATTCGCACGGCGAGGTGGTGCTCGAGGTTCAGCCTTGCGGCGAGGCGATGTGCGCCAAGGTCGTGTGGCTGCGGCTGCCTTATGGCCCAGACCGCAAGCCGCTCAAGGATTTCCGCAATCCCGAGGCGTCGCTGCAGAACCGGCAAGTGTGCGGGTTGCGCGTCATCGAAGGTTTCACGAAGCAACCGGACGGCACCTGGGGCGGCGGAAATGTGTACGTCCCCGATCTCGGCATGAGCTTCAAGGGCTATGCGACCGTGCTGAGCCCGACCCAGATCGACGTGCGCGGCTACGTCATGCTGCCGATCTTCGGCTCCTCGGAAGTCTGGAGCAAGATCGCCAAGCCCGCCTATCACTGCCAGCGCGACGGGATTCCTCCGGCACCGCCGCTGCCGAAGGAGTAGAGTGCGATCGGCTTTGGCTGACTCTGAATTGCGCTCTAATCCTTTGGTGCGATCGATGAGGGACGCCTCGGACCGACAGGGTCCGAAGCGTTCCTGGTCTCGCGTGTTCTCAGAAGCACCGGAGCAGTCCGGTCTTCGGATGGCAGTTGATGTACTCGAAGTACTGGTTCGATGCATCGAACACCGACACCTCGTGATAGAGCGTAAGATCCTTGAACTTATGCACGTTGCGCATGAAGGTTACGAAGATCTGCAGATGCGTGGGATGAGACTCGCCCCAATGCTCGAGATGGGCGAGTGAATTCCACAAGCTGACACCGAACCCCTTCTCCAACGGTTTGCCGTTCTCATCGATGTGGTGGCAATAGCGGTTGCAATAGCAGCCGACCTCAAGGCCCTGGTCGCGGAGATAATTCATGCCCTGGTGCAGGACAGGTTCAATGTCCTCGTACCATGTGCGGCGCTCTTCGTCTTTCGTCCGGCTCCAATCCTCTCCCGATCGGATCAACGTGAGGTTCTGGTGGCCGTTGACGATGACGCGCCCACCGACCGCCGGCGTCCCCTCTTTCACCGTCAACGCGCCTGACGGCTCCATGGTGTCGTTCTGTGACAACGGCAGGCGATCGCGCATCGACCCCCAATAGCCGTGCTCGAAGATCGGCTCGCTCATATTGCCGAAGAGGATGCTCACGCCTTCGAAGGGGCCGTAATCATGGGTGAAGATGGTCTCGAACTGCTCCATTCGGGGGCTGAGGATTTCCCGGAAGTAGCCGACGCCCTCGTTGAGCCGGTCGGCAGATGCCCACCAATCGGCGATGTCGGAACTGTTGTTCCAATTCTGGTGCTTCTTCGGATCCTGCCAATAAGCGACGACGATCAGGTTCAGGTAGCCTTCGGCGTCGACGAACTGCACCAGGTCGTGACGCGCCGGACCATCGGCGAGTTGGAGGCTGTCGCGGATCTTCTGGAAGGCGGCACAGGCCTTGCCGTGCGTCGCCTCGCCTTTCGACTGGACGCCGAAGTAAGCCATGACCAGCTGCTCGATGGCGGGGTCGACCTGCGCCGAAAACGCGGGATAAGGGGGCTTCCAAGTGTCGCTGACACGACGGTGACGCGTGCGCGGGCAGCGCAGATGGCTGGGAATTGAAGAGTCCAAGGGCATACGTCGATCCTCCCGATCTTGTTGCTGCGCCCTTTGCGGGCGTTCGATATATCCACGCAAATATAACGATCGGCCGCCGGAGTTTCAGGGGTTCTTCCGATCCCCTGCCCGCCGTCGAAGCTCACATGGATGCAGTTTCAGGCGCCAGGCAGGAGCATTTTGCAAACGATACTGCCGCGGCTCACCCGCACTGTCGTGGAAAGCCGGATGCCCTGCAAGTGCAGCGTGCCTCGCGGCGCCGGGCAAAATGCCCGCTCACGTTTGTGCAGTGTCCGCGGGCACGTACGAGCCGGTGCCTTATCCTAGCTCTTCCCGCAAGAACGGGGAAAAGGCTAGGAGCCGATGCCGCGCTCGGCTTCCAGTTTCGCATAGGCGCGCTGGGTGTCGGTGATGTAGTCGCGCACGATCGGCACCGCGTCGCGCTTCTTCGCCAATTGCATGTGGAAGACGAGCTGGCTGCCGGTGCGGAACATCATCTCGGCGCTGATCAGGTAGAACTCCCACATGCGGCAGAAGCGCTCGTCGTACATCTCGGCGACCTTGGCGCGGTTGGCCTGGAAGCGGCTCTCCCAATGCGCGAGCGTCTTGGCGTAGTGCAGGCGCAGGAACTCGCAGTCCGTGACCCATAGAGAGTTCTGCTCGACGGCGGTGAAGACCTCAGAGAGCGCGGGCGAATAGGCGCCGGGGAAGATGTACTTGCGAAGCCATGGGCTCGCGGTGCCGGGCGGGCTCATGTGGCCGATCGAGTGCAGCAGCATGACGCCGGTGTCGGTCAGAAGCGCGTTCACTTTGGCGAAGAACTCGCCGTAGTGGTGCACGCCGACGTGCTCGAACATGCCGACCGAGACGATGCGATCGAAGCGCTCCGTCAGGTCGCGATAGTCGCGCAGCTCGAAGCGGACACGATCGGCGATGCCGAGCGCCTTCGCCTTCTCGTTGGCGAGCTTGCACTGCTCCTTGGAGAGCGTGACGCCGAGGACCTTCACGTCGGCCATGCGCCCGAGATACAGCGCCATGTCGCCCCACCCGGAGCCGATGTCGAGGATCTTCTGGCCGGGTTTCAGGTCGAGCTTGGAGGCGATGAGGCGGAGCTTGTTCTGCTGTGCTTCTTCGAGCGTGTCGTCGTCGGATTGGAAATAGGCGCAGGAGTACTGCATGCCCTTGTCGAGGAAGAGTTTATAGAAGTCGTTGCCGATGTCGTAGTGATGGGCGACGTTCTTCTGTGCCTTGCCGATCGGGTTCGCCTGCTGGAAGCGCTTCAGTCCGCGCGAGGCCGTGCGCAGCACCTTCTGCAGCGGGTAGGAGCCGAGCGAGAGACGGTTGACCGAGAACAGGGTCAGGAAGTCGCGTAGCGTCGAGCCGTTCTCGAAGCTCATGCGCCCGTCCATGTAGGCTTCGCCGGCGGCAAGCTCCGGATTGAAGAAGAGCGAGCGGTAGAGCGTCGGGTCGGTCAGGCGCATGGTGACGTCCGGGCCGGGCTGGCGGCCGCCGAAGACGTGCACCTTGCCTTCGGCGTCGATCACCTTGAGCGTGCCAAGGCGGACGAACGACTTCAGCATGTTGGAAAGCGGGAACATGAGACCTCGCTACGAGAATTCGGAAGGTTCGGTCAGGCAGCCGATCTGGAGGCGCGAGCGCTTTCGGCCGCAGCGCGGATGGCCTTGATGTTGGCGGCGTAGCTATCTTTGGTGCCGCCTTTGAAAACGGCCGAGCCCGCGACCAGCACGTTGGCGCCGGCGGCGGTCACGAGGCCCGCCGTCTCCGGCGTCACGCCGCCGTCGACCTCGAGGTCGATCGGCAGGTCGCCGATCATTTCGCTGACACGGCGGATCTTCTCGATCTGCGCGGGAATGAACGCCTGGCCGCCGAAGCCCGGGTTGACGGTCATGAGAAGAATGAGATCGACGCGGTCGAGCACATGCTCGATGGTGCTTTCATGTGTGCCGGGATTGAGCGAGACGCCGGCGCGGCATCCGGCGGCGCGGATCGCCTGCAGCGAGCGGTCGAGATGCGGTCCTGCCTCGGCGTGCACGGTGATGATCTCGGCGCCGGCCTTGGCGAAACCTTCGATGTACGGGTCGGCGGGGGCGATCATCAGGTGGCAGTCGAAGGTCTTCTTCGAGCTGCCGCGAATGGCGGCGATGACCGGCGGGCCGAAGGTGATGTTGGGCACGAAGTGGCCGTCCATCACGTCGAGGTGGATCCAGTCCGCCCCGGCGGCGTCGACGGCGGCGACTTCCGCGCCGAGTTTCGCGAAGTCCGCCGACAGGATCGAGGGGGCGATGATGAGGGGCCGGGGCATCGGATGTCCGCCTCGCGTTTGGGTTTCGAGCCTCTGCCCTACACGGCGCGGCGCGACCGGGCAAGGGTTCCCGGACCAAGACCTGGGGGCAGCAAGGCGTGCGGGCAAGAGAGGTCGTCTCCCGCGCAACGATTCGGCGGGGTTAGGATGGCTTTGTCGGCTCGTAAGTCCCGGGAAGCGGGGCGGCGAGGCCGTAGGACTAGGGGGATGCGGCCGCGGCCGCCCCACCACTGCTCGCGTCACCGCGTAATTCCCGCAATGACGCAACCTCCACCGGCACGAGACCGCTCTCGGCCATCCCAGCCGCTTCGCGTTTTCGGTGGCCCATCATGACCACCATCAGTCTCGTGCGCTTCTAGCCTAGCTGATGGATACCAGTCTTAAGGGGAGGCGCAGCTCCCATCTCACGGACGCCCAGCTCGCGCCAGTCCCCGGATGAGCGGGATGCCAATAGCGTAACGGGAGGTGATGGCGCGGGGATAAGATGGCGGAGACCGGTGAAATACAAACCCGCGTGTCGGATCCGGTGTGGATCAAACGTCTTAAGGGAAGAGGGCGAAACCGCCCTTGTGTCTGTCGGCGTCAAGCGAGAAGGAGCATATCGTGTCCGAGAAGCAGAAACAGAAGACCGCTGCGGCGAACGGACAGACCGTCCGGTTGCATCGCGTGTTTGCCACCAAGCCCGAGAAAGTCTACCGCGCCTTCATCGAAGCGGATGCGCTGGCGAAATGGCTGCCTCCCTACGGCTTCACGTGCACGGTGCATGAGATGAACGCGAAAGTGGGCGGTACATTCCGGATGTCGTTCCGGAACTTCACGACGGGGAACAGCCATTCGTTCGGCGGCGAGTATCTCGCGCTCGTTCCGCACGAGCTCATCCGCTACACTGACAAGTTCGACGATCCGAACCTGCCCGGCGTCATGCAGGTGACGGTCTCTCTCAAGGCGGTTTCGGTGGGCACGGAGATCGACATCGAGCAGTCCGGCGTGCCCGCCGCGATCCCGCTCGAAGCTTGCTACGTCGGTTGGCAGCAATCGCTCGCGCAGCTCGCCCAGCTCGTCGAGCCGGACATTTCCGAGTAAGCGGAGGCGACGCGACGGCGCGCGTGAAGAACGCAAACCGCCCGAAGATGCAAAAAGGGGACTGCGTCTCCGGGCGGTCATGGCATTGCGACGGCGTCGATCGGGACGCGCTGCAATGAAAGGTGCAAATCTCAAGCGGCCTTGGCGGCTGCGGTCGCGACGCCCGAGATCGTCTTCAGGACCTGCGAGGCGATGGCGTAGGGGTCACCCTGCGAGTTCGGACGGCGATCCTCGAGGTAGCCCTTGTAGCCATTCCGTACGAACGAATGCGGGACGCGGATCGAGGCACCGCGGTCGGCAACGCCGTAGCTGAACTTGTTCCACGGTGCCGTCTCGTGCTTGCCGGTGAGACGCATGTGGTTGTCCGGACCATAGACGGCGATGTGGTCCTCGAGATTCTTCTCGAACTCCTTCATCAGGGCCTCGAAGTACTCCTTGCCGCCGACGGTGCGCATGTACTCGGTCGAGAAGTTGCAGTGCATGCCCGAACCATTCCAGTCCGTGTCGCCGAGCGGCTTGCAGTGGAACTCGATATCGATGCCGTACTTCTCGGTGAGGCGGAGCAGCAGGTAGCGCGCCATCCACATCTCGTCGGCGGCCTTCCTGGAGCCTTTGCCGAAGATCTGGAATTCCCACTGACCCTTGGCCACCTCGGCGTTGATGCCCTCGTGGTTGATGCCGGCGGCGAGGCAGAGATCGAGGTGCTCCTCGACGATCGCGCGGGCAACGTCGCCGACGTTCTTGAAGCCGACGCCGGTGTAGTAGGGGCCCTGCGGCGGCGGATAGCCGGCCTCCGGGAAGCCGAGCGGACGGCCGTTCTTGTAGAAGAAATATTCCTGCTCGAAGCCGAACCAGGCGCCGGGATCGTCGAGGATGGTGGCGCGCTTGTTCGTGGCGTGCGGCGTGACGCCATCGGGCATCATGACCTCGCACATGACGAGCACGCCGTTGGTGCGTGCGGGATCGGGATAGTGGGCTACCGGCTTCAGGACGCAATCGGAGCTCGAGCCTTCGGCCTGCAACGTCGAGCTGCCGTCGAAGCCCCACAGCGGCAGGTCGGCGAGGTCGGGAAACGTGCTGTACTCCTTGATCTGCGTCTTGCCGCGCAGATTCGGGACGGGCGTGTAGCCGTCGAGCCAGATGTATTCGAGTCTGTACTTCGTCATCGATTGCTCCTCGGTTGAATCGCGAAGTTCGAGCGCCTTGCCACCGACGGCACAGGCTCAAAGGCGTGAACTGGATTCGCTCGCTTGGATGATGCAGACGCCGCAGCGGACGCGTCGGATGCGGTTCCCGACGCCGAGGCGGCGCGCGTCCCGTGGCGCACCGCCAAGACCCATCCGACTACTGTGTTCCCCGAAGGAAAGAGCGTTGTCCGGTAGCGAACAAAACATGCGCCTCGTGTGTTGAGTGATCAGTGAGGAGGCAGAAAGAAGAAGTCGCCTCCGCAAAAAATGCTACTCAACCAAGCAAAAACAATCATGCCCATAGTTTAGGCAAACCGTGATTTTTAACGAGCAATCTGTATGAACTTCAGGCAAAATATGCCAAATCGACGCGATAACTACAGCGCGTCATCGAAACGCGAAGAGAGAGACGATGCGATGACTTCAAATACCAATCGCGAGACTGCGAAGATCTACCAATTCCCTGCCGGCGGACGCGCGGCACTGCGCACCGACCGGCCGCTCGCCAAGCCGATCGACGAGATGCAGGCCGCGGCCGCGTCGCGCGCGATCATCGGTGGAAGCTGGTATCACGAGGAAGCGATCCGCGAGACCGAGCCGGTCGGGAAACAGTGATGCCCGATCTCAGCGCGGTTTGAAGCGCGCGACTTGAGCGGGCGCGCTTTACACGCCGAAAATCGACCAGCCCATGCGTTTCGTCAGCGCCTCGAGCGCGACCCGCCCCAGGTGCGAATTGCCGGCCGCATCGAGCCCGGGCGACCAGACCGCGATCGACGCCTTCCCGGGGGCGATCGCCAGGATGCCGCCGCCGACGCCGCTTTTTCCCGGCAGGCCCACGCGATACGCGAACTCACCCGAGCCGTCGTAGTGGCCGCAGGTCAGCATGATCGCGTTGATGCGTTTGGCGCGCTCGGGGTGAACGACAAGAGAGCCCGTTGCAGGGTTGAGGCCCGAATGGGCGAGGAAGCGCCCGGCGGCAGCGAGCTGCTTGCAGGTCATGGCGATGGCGCAATGGTGGAAATAGACGCCCAGCGTGTACTCGACCGGGTTATCGAGCACGCCGAACGACTTCATGTAGTTGGCGAGGGCGGCATTGCGAAATCCGGTGCGCTGCTCGGATGCGGCGACGGCTCTGTCGATGGTGATGGTCGGGTCATCGGACAGGAATTGCATGAAGCGCAGGATTTCGCCCAGGGCTTCCCGCGGCTGGTGTCCGGAGAGGATGGAATCCGTCACAGCGATGGCGCCGGCGTTGATGAAGGGATTGCGCGGGATGCCGCGCTCATGCTCGAGCTGTACGATGGAGTTGAAGGCGCTGCCCGACGGCTCGCGGCCGACCTTACGCCACAGGCGATCGCCCGCCTTGCCGAGGGCAAGCGTCAGGGTGAAGACTTTCGATATGCTTTGAATCGAAAATGGCGTGTCGCTGTCGCCGGCTGCCACGACGTTGCCGTCGGCGTCGATGACCGCGATGCCGAAGGCGTTCGGATCGACCCGCGCCAGCTCGGGAATGTAGGAGGCGACCTCGCCCCGGTCGGTTCGCCGGCGCATCTCGTCGGCGATGTCCTGCACGATTTCGTCAAGGTTGGCCACGGCGCCTCTATCCCCTCACGGTGATTGCTGCAGATTATCCGCTCGGGCGCGCAGCGTCAGCGTGCAATCGGCCGCGCCGCGGCGGGCCGGCCTTCCGATCAGAAGAACGTGCGACGCTTGCGTTCGATGAGCTGCAGGATCATCGGCGTCAGGATGAGCTGCATGGCGAGGTCCTGGCTGGCGCCCGGGATGACGATCGAGTTGGCACGCGACATGAAGCTGTCCTTGATCATCGACAGCAGATACGAAAAGTCGATGCCGCGCGGGTTCTTGAAGCGGATGACGACCATCGATTCCTCGGGGGCCGGAATCCACCGGGCCACGAACGGGTTAGACGTGTCCACCGTCGGGATGCGCTGGAAGTTGATGTCGGTCTCGGTGAACTGCGGGCAGATGTATTTCACGTACTCCGGCATGCGATGCAGGATGACGTCGGTGATCGCTTCGGGAGAGTAGCCGCGGGTCTCCTTGTCGCGATGGATCTTCTGTATCCACTCGAGATTGATCACGGGGACGACGCCGATGCGCAGGTCCGCATGGCGGGCGATGTTGACCTTCTTGGTGATCGCGCAGCCGTGCAGGCCCTCGTAGATCATGAGGTCGTTGCCGTAGGAGACCTCCTCCCAGGGCGTGAATGAGCCGGGCTCTGCGCCGAACCTCTCCGATTCCGCGTGATCGTGGACGTAGTGGCGCATGCGGCCGGTGCCGATCTCGCCATAGGTCTTGAACAGGAGCTCGAGCTCCTCGAGCAGATTGGCATCCTCGCCGAAGTGGCTGAGATTGGGATTGCCTTTGGCGGCCGCCTCCGCCATGGCCGCCGTCATCTGGTCGCGATCGTAGCGATGGAAGGCATCGCCATCGACGAACACGGCCGTGATCTTTTCGCGGCGGAAGATCTGCTCGAAGGTGCGCCGGACGCTGGTGGTGCCGGCGCCCGAAGAGCCTGTGACGGAGATGATGGGATGCTTGGCTGACATTCGTGTTGTCGGTTCTTGGCGGCGGATGCAACTCGGTGACGTGTTACGCGATCAGGTTCGGAACAATCCTCGGCGTCCGAACAGCGGCGAGCGCTCACCGGCGCCGTGCGGGTCGTGGTGAAGGCGCACAAGATACTCCACCTCGGTCCTCGATCCGGCCATGAAAGGCGTGCGTTGGTGAAGAGACGATGGTGTGAGGCTCAAGATGCGCTCGCGCCCGTTGGTGGCCGCGCCTCCCGCCTGTTCGATGATCCACGCGAGCGGGTTGCCCTCGTAGACCAGGCGCAGACGGCCCATGGTGTAGTTCTCGCGCAAATCGCCGGGGTAGAGGAAGACGCCGCCGCGCGTCAGCAGCCGGTAGATGTCGGCCACGGGGGACGCGGTCCAGCGCATGTTGAAGTTCTTGCCGCGCGGACCATCGAAGCCGCGCAGGCAGTCGTCGACATAGGTGCGCATGGAGTCGTCCCAGTGGCGGTAGTTCGAGGCGTTGATCGCATACTCGCGCGTGGTCGTCGGGATCTCGACGTTGGCGGTGGTCAGGATGAACTGTCCGGTGGTGCGCTGCAGAGTGAAGATGTGCGTGCCTTCGCCGAGGGTCAACACCAGCGATGTAAAGGGTCCGTAGACCGTGAAGCCGGCTGCAAGCTGTGTCATGCCGGGTTGCAGAAAGCTTGATGTATCGACGCCGTTGGCGCGTGCGGGGAGCACGGTGAAGATGGTGCCGATCGAGATGTTGGCGTCGATGTTGGATGAGCCGTCGATGGGATCGACGGCGACGGCCAACGGGGCGCCGGGATTGATCGGGAGCGCCCACTCCAACTCTTCCGAGCCGAGCGTGGCGACAGGTGCCTCCTTGAGCGCGGCGACGATCAGGTCGTTGGCGCGAACGTCGATCTCCTTTTGCGGGTCGGCACCGCTCTGACGGCCGGTCTCCGATCCGAGGGCGCCGGCCAAGGGGCCGAGATTGACGAGGCTGCCGATGCGGCAGCACGCCTCCGACAGGCGCACCACCGTGATGGCTACTGCGGCTCGCGTGGCGTCGCCCTGGGCCCAGCGATCCAGAAATGAGCCCAGATCGATCGGGTCTGTCATTCGGCCGTGCCCTCCCTGGCGCGGGTCTTGTCCTTCGTCGCGGGGGGTGTCCCCGGCGAAGCTTATTTTTGTTTGCCCATTCGAGGGTGAGCCGCCCGTTTCCGCAAGGGAAAGCTAGCGCACACCGAGAGAAAACCGCGACGCGATGATCATTTGTTAGGATTCATACCGGGATTGCGTAGTTGACAAACCCATCTCTCGGCCCCATATTCGGCTCACGAACCAAATCGTGAGCCATTCCAATGTCTATTCTGACCAAAAAGCATTTCCATGACGAGGCAGCGGCCTTTGCCGAGCTTGAGGCGATCCTCTGGCCGGATGGCCCGGTCTGCCCCCACTGCGGCGGCATGGATCGCATCTACAGCCTCAAGGGCGTCCGCTCCAAGCCCAGCAAGAAGCACCCGGAAGGCGTCGAGCGCCATGGCCTGAAGAAGTGCGGCCACTGCCGCAAGCAGTTCACCGTCCGCGTCGGGACCGTGTTCGAGGACAGCCACGCGCCCCTGCACAAGTGGTTCCAGGCGATCCACCTTCTGTGCTCATCGAAGAAGGGTATCAGCTCTCACCAGCTCCACCGCATTCTTGAGGTCCAGTACAACACCGCTTGGTTCATGAGCCATCGCATCCGTGAGGCGATGCGTTCGGGTCCGCTGGCCCCGATGGGCGGCAGCGGTGGCATCGTCGAAGCGGACGAAACCTATATCGGCAAGACCATCTTCCCGAAGCGTCGCGGCAACTGGCACCTCAACACTGTGGTCACGCTTGTCGAGCGCGGTGGCAATGCGCGTAGCTTTCACGTCGAACGCTCAGACGCACGTTCCGTGCTCCCGGTCGTCAACGAGAACATTGCGAAAGAGGCTCGCGTCATGACGGACGGGTCGCCGATCTATAAGACCCTGTACCGCTCGCACGAGCACGAGTCGGTCAATCACAAAGCTGGCGAGTACGTGCGCGGCGATGTTCATACGAACACGGTTGAAGGCTACTTCTCGATCTTCAAGCGCGGCATGAA
>JAFKKW010000280.1 GCA_017304275.1 Hyphomicrobiales bacterium
CGATCCGCCGCCGCGAGGCGTCCGCCTGGTTGGCGAGGTCGACGCAACGCCGCGTCTTTTTCAACGTCTTCGAGAACAGGAAATATTCGTAGCAGTCCGAGCGATCGAGATCCCGCCGCTGCGTCCGGTAGGCTTGATCGACCTGCCGCAACTCGGTCTCGACCATCGGGATCAAGTTGCGAGAATCGCCCCCGCGCTGCCCCTCCTGCACGAGCCGTTGCTCGAGCTCGAGACACACCGAGTTGCCGCGCAAGCCGGACTGCCCCGGCTGGTCGGAGCCGGAAGGATCGCCGTACATCGGCTCGCTCGGAACAGGACCGCGCTGGCGCTGCTGGGGTTGGTCGTCGCCGAACGGCCACCAGCCCTGGGCGCCGGCCGGCACGCCTGCGGCAACCACCGCAAGCACCGCCAGTGCGCCGAAGGCGGCCGCGGCCGGGATATGCCGGCCGGTCTTCGCCGCAAGATCGAGAATGCGGCTCTTAAGGCCGCGTCTGCCGGTTCCTGCCATCGACCCCATCGATCAATTGGGGGCCATATACCCCGGAATTGGCCATGCGTTTCACACTACTTATGTGAGCGCCCGGATAGGCGGTCAATGCGGGAGAATTGCGGCGTCTCGCCCTTCCCCCGGAAACGTTGCCCTAGGGGAGCGGGCTCCGGCGCTTGACGGCCCCCGCGCCCGCCCGCATAACACCGCCATGAGGACCACGCTGCGCAACCCCGCCGCCTCCATTTGCGGCATTATTATCATTTCGAGCTAGTCATCCACGGCTGGCGCGCGGCCCCGTTCTTTGCCTCATGACAAGACAGAGAATCGCCCCGCCGGACGGAGCACCGATCGGCGCACGGACCTTCCCAGGCCGGGCGAGGCATGAGGAGAACAAGCGTGTCGCTCACGCTCTATAATACGCTCACCCGGCGCAAAGAGCCGTTCGAGCCCATCGATCCCGCGAACGTCCGCATGTATGTCTGCGGGCCGACGGTCTACGACTACGCCCACATCGGCAACGCCCGCCCCGTCATCGTCTTCGACGTGCTGTTCCGCCTTCTGCGCCACACCTACGGCGCCGATCACGTCACCTATGTCCGCAACATCACGGACGTCGACGACAAGATCAACGCCCGCGCCGCGAGGGACTTCCCCGATCTGCCGCTGAACGAGGCCATCCGCCGCGTCACCGGCCAGACGGAGAAGCAGTTCCACGACGACATCGCGGCCTTGGGCGTGCTGCCGCCGACGGTCGAGCCGCGCGCCACCGAGCACATCGAGGAAATGAAGCGCCTCATCGAGGCCCTCGTCGCCCGCGGCCACGCTTACGTCGCCGAAGGCCACGTCCTCTTCGACGTGGCGTCCATGCCCGACTACGGCCGCCTCTCGAACCGCTCGCTCGAGGAGATGGAGGCGGGCGCCCGCGTCGAGGTCGCGCCCTACAAGAAGGGCCCCATGGACTTCGTGCTCTGGAAACCGTCGAAGCCCGGCGAGCCGTCCTGGCCGTCGCCTGCCGGCATCGCCGAGCCCGGCCGCCCCGGCTGGCACATCGAATGCTCGGCCATGTCCGAGAAGCACCTGGGTCCCGTGTTCGACATCCACGGCGGCGGCATCGACCTCGTCTTCCCGCACCACGAGAACGAGATCGCCCAGTCGCGCTGCGCGCACGGCCTTCCCGTGATGGCCAACGTCTGGATGCACAACGGCTTCCTGCAGGTGGAAGGCGAGAAGATGTCGAAGTCGCTCGGCAACTTCATCACCATCCACGAGCTGCTCGCGACCAAGAAGTTCGGCGCCAGCCAGTGGCATGGTCGTGTCATCCGACTTGCCATGCTCGGCACGCACTACCGCCAGCCGATCGACTGGACCGCCGAGCGGCTGCTGCAGGCCCGTGCCACGCTCCTGGACTTCGCGGACCTGCTGGCCGACGTCGAACCCGCAGGCGCGCCGAACGCAAACGTCGTGGCCGCGCTCTCGGACGATCTCAACACGCCGAGCGCGCTTTCCATCGTCTACGGCCTGGCCAAATCCGCCAGAC
>JAFKKW010000281.1:0-745 GCA_017304275.1 Hyphomicrobiales bacterium
GAACCACAGGAACACGATCCCGGCCATGATCCCGGACAGGATCAGGCCGTTGACCAGGCCGACCAGCGTCTCGCGGGAGATGATGCGCGGCGCGTTCGCGGCGCCGAGCTTGTTGGTGGCAAGCGCGCGCACCGTCACGGTCATGGTCTGCGTGCCGGCGTTGCCGCCGATCGAGGCCACCACCGGCATCAGCACCGCCAGCGCGACCATCTGCTCGATGGTCGCATCGAACATCTTGATGACGAATGACGCCAGCACGGCGGTGCCGAGGTTGACGATCAGCCACGGCACGCGGCTCTGCGCCGTCTGCACCACCGTGCCGCCGATGCTTTCGTCGCCGACGCCGCCGAGCGCCAGCATGTCCTCGTCGGCCTCTTCCTGGATCACCTCCACCACGTCGTCGACGGTGATCACGCCCACGAGCTTGCCGTTCTCGTCGACGACGGGCGCGCTCATGAGGTCGTAGCGCTCGAACTCACGCGCCACCTCCTCCTGGTCGGCAGTCGCAAGGACGGTGTCGAGATCGGTCTCCATGATCTCGGAGATGGCCACGCCTCTCTTGGTGCGAAGCAGCCGCGATAGATCGACGCTGCCGATGACGCGGAACGCGGGATCGACGACGAAGATTTCCGAGAACGTCTCGGGCAGGTCGTCGGTCTCGCGCGCATGCTCGATGACCTGGCCGACCGTCCAGTACGGCGCCACCGCGACGAAGTCGCTCTGCATGAGGCGGCCGGCCGAGTCC
>JAFKKW010000281.1:815-2834 GCA_017304275.1 Hyphomicrobiales bacterium
GCGCGCTCTCCCTTGGGGAGCTGCGCCAGGATCTCCTCGCGATCCTCCTCCTCAAGATTCTCGATCAGGTAGGCGGCGTCGTCCGTATCGAGCTCGGTGACGGCCTTGGCAAGCAGGTCGTTCGGCAGCGCTTCCGAGAGCTGGTCGCGGACCGACTCGTCGATCTCCGACAGCACCTCGTAGTTGAAGGCCGGTCCCAACGCCTGGATCAGGGCGACGCGATGCTCGGGCGACAACAACTCGATGACGTCCGCGAGATCGCGAGGGTGAAGGTTAATGACGAGGCCGGCGGCCTTCTGGGTGTCACCGTCGTGCAACGCGAGCGCCACATCGCGCACGAGATCGGCCACGCTGATGGCGTCGGGCTCCGGATGCCCGTGTTGCTCGTCAAGACCTGTCATCGAAGCTCCAAGACGCCTTGATCCGGCACGCGGAAAAGACCTGACGCCGCTGCAATAGCAACCCTCGTGACGACATGCCGGAAACGCCCGTCCGCGCCACGCCCTAGCACAGCCGTCACATCCGCGACACTGCGTTCCTGCATAAAATGACGCGTCACATGCGCGGTTGCATTTTAGTTACAAACTCTTTTACGAACCGTGCTTCAATATCGAGCTTCGAAACGAAGAGGGCGCGCCCGGCGGCCGAGGGACGGAAACGCAGGGCGCGAAAGGAGACGACCGATGAGCGCCAGTCGGTGCACAGGGCTGGCCTTGGGCTATGCGATCGCGTTCTGCGTTGGCGCGGCGGCGACGTTCGAGGCGGCACGCGCGGAAACGGCAGACGGCGGCCACACCTCCGCTCCCCCGTCGGCAACCGGCGGCCCGGGCGAGCATGCACTGACCGTCAGCCCCGCAGCCGGTGTCGAGGCCGAGCTGAAGTCCTCCGCCGCATGCAACGGACGCGCCGACGTCCTCGGCGTCTCCCGCGTGGTCGAGATCGACACGGCGACCGGCCCCGAGTTCGGCGACCAGTATCTCAAGACGGAGCCCAAGTTCCTGGAGCCCGGCGAGGTGGTGCTGACCTTCGACGACGGTCCCATGCGCCGCTACACCCTGCCGATCCTCGACGCCCTCGACGAGCAATGCGTGAAGGCGACCTTCTTCTCGGTCGGCCGCATGGCGATCGCCGATCCGACCACGCTGCGGGAGGTTGCCCGCCGCGGCCACACCATCGGAACACACACCTGGTCGCACAAGAACCTGGCGACCCTCAGCTCTGCCGCCATGAAGCGCGAGTTTGAGCTCGGGTTCTCCGCTGTCGCCGCCGCGGCCGGCACGCCCATTGCGCCATTCTTCCGCTTTCCGTACCTCGGCCACAGCAAGTCTACGCGCGACTACATCCGCGGCCGCGGCATTGGCATCTTTGGCATTCACGTCGACTCGAAGGACTTCCGCACCAAGAGCCCCGGCGTCGTGCTGCGCAACGTGCTCGGCCAGCTCGAGCGCGAGAAAAAAGGCATCCTGCTGTTCCATGACATCCAGCCGTCGACCGCAGGCGCGCTTTCGAGCCTGCTGGCGGAGCTGAAGGAGCGCGGCTTCAAGGTGGTGCATATGGTCGCCAAGGACACGCCGACCACGCTCCCCGAATACGACGCCATCGCCGAGAAGGCGCTGAAGGCCAAATCGGTCGCTGCCGCCAGCACGCCGCTGGCGGAGCGCGCGGCAACATGGCCCGTGTCCGGCGCCGAGCCCGATGCTCCCGCGCCCGCGAGCCCCGCGCCAAAGGGCCCGGGCAAGACGCCAACGCATTCGGCGAAGCCATTCGACTGGGCCAACCCTTCGAACGACCCCTGGCAGCTCAAAACCTTCGGCAATCAATAGGATCGCGCTCAGTCTCGCACCGAGTCCCAAAAGCCGCGCCGGCCGATAAAAATCGGACCGCACAACCCCTCGTGCCTTGTTGAGGGAGTCGAAATCACCGACAGTTCGCGCCAAATCGAAAGTCGGCATCGTCGGCGGCAGCGAACGCGAGGATTTGCCATGGGCGCCAGGAAAAGCATCTCGGCCGTAGCAGCGG
>JAFKKW010000218.1 GCA_017304275.1 Hyphomicrobiales bacterium
GCTTCTGTCCGAGGAGCGTGAGCTTCTGCGCATGCGCGACGGCGCCAAGCAGGCGCTGGCCTCGCTTTCCGGCGCGCTCGACCGGACGGTCGAGACGATCCTGGCGATGGTGCCGGAGAGCTCCCGGGTCCGCCGTGCCTCTTGAGGAACCCGGCTGGTGGTACGGCGAGGCGCGCGACAGCCTCGCCGCGCGTCTGCTGGCTCCGCTCGGCGATCTCTATGGCGCCGCCGTCGAGCGCCGCTTCCGGACAGCGGCGCCTTACCGGTCGGAGCTGCCGGTGATCTGTGTCGGCAACTTCACGGCCGGAGGGACCGGGAAGACGCCGCTGACGCGGTTCCTGATCGCGGAGCTGGCGCAACGGGGGACCGTGCCCGCGTGTCTGTCGCGCGGCTATGGCGGCGCGCTCGCTGGCCCGACCTGGGTCGACATCGCGCGGCACACCGCGGCCGAGGTGGGTGACGAGCCGCTGCTGATCGCCCGCGGCTCGGATGATGTGCCGGTGCGGGTCATGATTGCGCGCGATCGGAAGGCCGGGCAGGCCGTCATCGAGGCGGCCGGCGGCGTGGATGTCGTCATCATGGACGACGGTCTGCAGAACCCGGCATTGGCCAAGGACCTGGCGATCGCGGTGGTCGACGCGCGGCGCGGCATCGGCAACGGGCGCGTCATTCCGGCGGGACCGCTGCGCGCGCGACTCGGCTTCCAGCTCGGGCTCGTGGACTGCATCGTCGTCATGGGCGCGGACCCGCCAGACGGAAGCGCGACGATTTTCGACGATCTCAAGAAGGAGTTTCACGGCCCGGTGCTGCGTGGGTCGGTCGAGGCGGCCGGCGATACGGGGTGGATTTCGGGCAGGCGTCTCATCGCCTACGCGGGCATCGCGAACCCGGAGCGGTTCTTCCGCATGCTCGACGGCTTTGCCCCGCGCTCGGTCGAGCGGCGGGCGTTCAAGGATCATCACGCATTCTCGGACGCCGACGCGACGCGCCTGATCGCGGATGCCGACGTGGCGGGGGCGGATCTGGTGACGACGGAGAAGGACCTGGCGCGGCTGGCCGGTCTTCCGGGCGCGCGATCCGATCTCATGGCGCGCTCGCGCGTGCTGCCGATCGCAGTGACGTTCGAGGAGCGCGACCTGATGCGGATTCAGGCGCTGCTGGACGGCGTGCTGAAGGGTGTGACCCGCGCCTGACGTCAGGCGCCGCCGCGGTTGCGGACGGTTTCGAGGTAGCGCTGCAGCGAGATGTCGGAGGAGGCGTAGGCCTCCTGCAGGTCGACGCTCCAGTAGCGCAGGTCGACGAGGTCGATCTTCTGACCGGTGACGGCGCAACGCACGAAATCGCCCGGCGAGACGACCTGGAACTCGCCATCGAGGTACCGCACCTGGGCTTCGCCCCGAATGCCAAAGAGCTTGTCGAAGCGGTTCATGAACCCTCTGCCTCGGATAGGTCGGTCTTGAACGTGCTGCCCGCGCGTCGCCTCGGGTACGGGACATTTATGCGCGACGAAATCCAGCTCGATGACATGGCCAATCGCCGCGGCGGCGTCAAGGCAGCTCTCTGAAATTCCTTATCAGAACAGGGAGCCCTGGTCCTTGGCCGATGGTTTCGCGGGCGCTGCCGCAGGCTTTTCCAAGGGCTTGGAGGGCTCGGCTGCGGCGGCCGGACCCTTTGCCTCGGCCGCGATGCGGCCGTCCGAGAACTCGATCTCCAGGGACTGGCCCGGTGTCACGGTGACGGCGGAGCGTACGGTTGCGCCGCCGGCGTCGCGCACCAGAGCGAACCCGCGCGCGAGCACGCTGTGGTAGCCGAGGGTGCCGAGCAGCTTGGCATTTCCGTCAAGGGCGTTGCGGCGCTGGGCGAGCGTTGCCGCGAGCGCGCGCTCGATGCGCCGGGTGAGCGTATCGAGGCGTTCGCT
The DNA here is from genome assembly GCA_017304275.1 of Hyphomicrobiales bacterium. Classification (GTDB taxonomy): domain Bacteria; phylum Pseudomonadota; class Alphaproteobacteria; order Rhizobiales; family Hyphomicrobiaceae; genus Hyphomicrobium_C. Next base: position 1,919 of record JAFKKW010000218.1, read on the forward strand.
GCAGCGTTCGATACGCAGACTGATCGGCGCGGGGCGGAGACGCGCCGAGATGCGCGCGTGGCGCGTGTGATGGGCTTGCGTGTTTGCAAACAGGGCGCGGCCGAGGCGGTTGCCGGTGGCATCGATACGCTGGCGGTGATGGGCGACGAGCGAGCGCGGCGACGGCAAGCGGCCCGCCACCTGCAGGAAGCGCGTGTGGTTGCGTTGGACCCGCGTGCGCAGCGCCCCGTCGAGCCTGTGCGCGACATGATCGAGCCGCTGGCGCGGCGCCGCGACGAGGTCCTCGACGCGCGGTAATCCGCGCTCGGCGGATTTCAGGTCGCGGCGCTGCGCTTCGAGCATGCGGCGGATGGCGACCGTCAGGCGCAGGCCGAGCTTTCCGGTCTGATCCAGGAGGTCGGAATGTTTCGGCACGGCCCATTCGGCGGCCTTGGTCGGCGTCGGCGCGCGGGCATCGGCCACGAGGTCGATCAGCGTCCAGTCGGTCTCGTGGCCGACGGCGGAGATGACCGGGATGGTGCTCGCGGCAACCGCCCGCACGACCATCTCGTCGTTGAAGCCCCACAGGTCCTCCAGGCTGCCGCCGCCGCGGGCGACGATCAGCACGTCCGGGCGCGGGATGGGGCCGCCGGGCTGGATGGCGTTGAAGCCGCGCACGGCATTGGCGACCTCGGCGGCGCTGGTCTCGCCCTGGACGCGAACCGGCCAGACGACGACGCGGGTCGGGAAGCGCTCGCGGAAGCCGTGCAGCATGTCGCGGATGACGGCGCCGGTGGGGCTGGTGACGATGCCGACCACCTTGGGCAGGTATGGCAGCGGGCGTTTGCGCTCGTCGGCGAACAGTCCTTCGGCGGCGAAGCGGCGTTTGCGCTCCTCGAGCTGGGCCATCAGCGCGCCGAGGCCGGCAGGCTCGAGCGCCTCGATGACGATCTGGTATTTCGACGAGCCGGGGAAGGACGAGATCCTCCCGGTGGCAATGACCTCCATGCCCTCCTCGGGCTTGATCTTGAGCCGGCTCCAGGCGCTGCGCCAGATCACGGCGTCGATCTTGGCCTTGTCGTCCTTGAGCGAGAAATAGCAGTGGCCGGAGGCGTGGGGGCCGCGATAGCCGGACACCTCGCCGCGCAGGCGCACGTGGCCGAAGCCGTCCTCGAGCGCGCGCTTCACGGCGTTCGACAGCTCGGAGACGGTGAACTCGGCGACGTTGTTGCCGGCGGGTTTATCTGCAGGAGACGGAGGGCTCGCCAAAGAATCGTCCTTTGCTGCTGTATTGCGGGTAACAATACAGATTGTATTCCTTTCCGCGATTTTGAACGTTAAACAATCCACCTTTCGCTGAATCTGAGCGGTAAACGCTCCAAGCGTTAGGGCCTTGATACTATGAACGTTCTCCTGATCGGCGGCGGTGGGCGCGAGCATGCGCTGGCTTGGGCGCTGTCCGCGAGCCCGCTGCTCACGACGCTCTATGCCGCGCCGGGGAACGCCGGAATCGCGGAGCTTGCACACTGCGTCGCGCTGGATGTGGCCGATCATGCGGCGGTGCTGGCGTTCGTCGCGGAGAAGGGGATCGGCTTCGTGGTCATCGGTCCCGAGGCGCCGCTGGTCGCGGGGCTCTCGGATGCGCTGGCGGCAGCGGGCGTCCAACACTTCGGCCCGTCGAAGGCGGCGGCGCAGCTCGAAGGCTCCAAGGGCTTCACCAAGGATCTCTGCCGGGAGGCCGGTATTCCGACCGGCGCCTATGGGCGTTTCCGCGATGCGGCGGCGGCGCATGCGTATCTCGCGGCGCAGCCGGTGCCGATCGTCGTCAAGGCGGATGGGCTCGCGGCGGGCAAGGGCGTCGTCGTGGCTGCAACCCGTGCGGAGGCGGAGGCGGCGATCGATGCCTGCTTCTCGGGCGCGTTCGGCGCCGCGGGCGCGGAAGTGGTGATCGAGGAATTCCTCGACGGGGAAGAGGCGAGCTTCTTTGCGCTCTGCGACGGGCAGACCGCACTGGCGCTGGCGACGGCGCAGGACCACAAGCGCGTCGGCGATGACGACACGGGTCCGAACACGGGCGGCATGGGGGCCTATTCTCCCGCGCCGGTGATGACGCCGGAGACCGTGCAGCGCACGATGGACGAGATCATCCGACCGACGGTCGCGGCCATGGCGGCGCGGGGGACGCCGTTCAAGGGCGTGCTGTTCGCCGGGCTGATGATCACGGCCGAAGGGCCGAAACTCATCGAGTACAACGTGCGCTTCGGCGATCCCGAGACGCAGGTGCTGATGATGCGGCTGACGTCGGATCTCCTGGCCGCCATGATCGCGACGGCCGACGGCGCGCTCGACCATTTCGACGTGCGCTGGCGCGACGATGCGGCGCTGACGGTCGTGATGGCGGCCAACGGCTATCCGGGGACGCCGGAGAAGGGGACGGAGATCCGAGGGCTCGATGCCGCGGGCACGGTGGCGGGCGTGCAGATCTTCCATGCGGGCACGCGGCGCGACGGGGATCGTCTGCTCGCCGACGGCGGGCGCGTACTCAACGTCACGGCGCTCGGTGCGACGGTCGCCGAAGCCCAGGCGCGCGCCTACGACGCAATCGCCAAGATCGACTGGCCGGGCGGCTTCTGCCGCAGCGATATCGGCTGGCGCGCGGTGCTGCGCGAAACGGCAAAGGGGTAGCGGCGGCGGGCGCGGCCTGGCGCGTCGAAGTGTCGTCGCTCGGTGACGGCAGCGTGACCCAATCGGATGCTATGAAGCGGGCAAATGAGCTCGTGGTCCGTTGCCGCGAGACGCTCCATGTGAGGACCCCCCATGATCCTGAGCTTCCGACGCCTCACCGTTGTTACCTCGATCCTCACGCTGATCGCGTTCGCGCCGGGGGCGGTCGTTCCGACCCACGCGGAACCCGCTCCGACCGATCGGGCCGGATTGGACGCCTACATCCGCGATTACATCCTCAACAATCCGCAGGTGGTGCGCGAAGCCCTGCTGAAGCTCGAGCTCGCGGAGGAAGTCGCGCGCACGAAGCGCGTCCTGACCGAGCACAAGGAGGCGCTCTACGAAGCGGGATCGCCGGAGATCGGGCCTGCGGATGCGAAGGTCACGATCGTCGCGTTCTTCGACTACAACTGTCCCTACTGCCGGGCGACGTATCCGGAGCTCAAGGCTTACCTCGAGGCGAACCCCGACACCAAAGTCGTGCTCAAGGACATTGCGAGTCTCGGCAAGGAATCGGAGGCGGTCGCGCGCGTCGTCATCGCGGCGAAGAAACAGGGCAAGGTCGCGGACCTGCACGACGCGCTGATGAGCCGGAAAGGGCAGGTCACGGAGGCGGTGGCGCTCGATGCGGCGGCGAAGCTCGGTCTCGATATCGAGCGCCTGAAGGCGGATGCGCGTACGTCGGAGACCGGCGACGAGCTGACGCGGGCGCAGGATCTGGCGACGAGCCTCAACGTGGCTGCGACGCCGCTCTACATCATCGGGCACAATGGCATCGCCGGCGCGCCCGACGATCTTGCGGCACAGATCGCCAAGTATGCGGCGGAGATCCGGACGTCCGGCTGCGAGGTCTGCTGAGGGTGGCGCCCCGCCCTATGCGGCGAGGCTGCCCGGCAGGTAACGGGCGTCGTGCGAGCGAACCATGCGCATGGCGCGCGTGTGCGAGCGGTCGAAATCGCGAGACAAAAGCGACAGCGGAATCCGCTTGCGAAAAAAATTGGCCCAGGTGAATTCGCTGAACGGAATCGTCGTCTTGTGGAACCCGCCGGCTTCGCGGACCGACCAGGCGAGATCGCGGTAGAGGTCGGCGCGGAGCTTGTCGAGCGACGCCGGCAGGCGCGTGGGACAGATCCTCTCGCCGTTGGCGTCGTAGGGATGCAGCCAGCCGACCGTGCTCATCGCGCGCAGGAACGTCACCTGCGGCAAGTCGGACAGGTCGGACACGACGCGCACGAGCACCTCGTCGACATCGCTTTGCCAGAGGGCCAGGCTCAGGTGGTGATGGTCGATGATGTAGAATTCGTCGTGGGGTCCGAGAACGGCCGGGACGGGACGCTTCTCGATGTAACGGCGCAGCTTGCGGGCGCTGCTCGTGCGGCGCTCGATCTTCCGGCGTTTGGCGGCCACGGCACGCATGCCGACCGCCATCTGCGTCGGGCGAATATCGGCGAGCGGTACGCGCTCCGACCATTCCGCGGAATGGAGGCTCGCGGGAGCGAGCAGGCTCGGCACAAGTGCGGGCGGCAGCTCATACGACGAGGCAAAGTCGCGTCCAGCGATGGTCGAAGGCATCGGTCCCCAACGAATGGCTCGGGTCGGCCTCCATCATTTTGTCGCGCCGGTTAATTTTGTGTTGCGCGGAGGGACGCATGCCGGCGGATCAGGACGCCCTCAGGCGCCGCTGGCCGGCATGTTTCCGTGACAGCGTCATCGACGGCAATGGTGCCGTCCAGACTGCCTGACGCCGATCACTTCTTTGGCGTCAGCCATCCGAAGAGCGCTTTGTCGAGCGCTTTCAGATCCGCATCAATTTGCTTGACGATGTCGGTTTCCCCCTTCTTGCCGGCGGCGCTGGCCGTGGAGACCGTGCCGATCAAAAGTCCGGCGACGGCAAGAGCGGAGAGGCATTTGGCTGTGAACTTCATGCGTAAAATCCCCCAATCAGGCGTGAACACAGGCCCCACCGGAGACTTGCGTCACCGGCCGGGTGCGCAGGAGGGCTCTAGGAAGCCCTGCGCCGAGCCCATTGCGAGGTCGGACGCACACGCAGCGTAGCAGCAAGATGGCCGTTCGGGGCAACAAAGATTATTGCCTATCGTCTGCACAATCGCGGTGCGGAGATTTGGCGGATGGCGCCGTCGCTTTATCCGACCATGGCATTTCGGATTGCATGCTGCGGTCGATGGCGCGCTTGCAGACGTGCGGTGAACGACACGGGTCTCGGTCAGGCGCGGACGGTCGCGGCCCAGTCGAGCCAGAGGCGGACGCGGGCCTCCGGATGGGGCGCGGTCATGAAGTCGGTGATGACGGCGATGCTGTCGGCGCCTGCGGCGTGCACGGCGCCCGCGCGATCCGGCGTTATGCCGCCGATGGCGACCAGGGGCAGCGCGCCGATGCGCTTGCGCCAGGCGCCGATGCGGTCGAGGCCTTGGGGGGCCCATTTCATCGCTTTGAGCTTCGTCTCGTAGATGGGGCCGAGGGCGACGTAATAGGGAGCGGCGGCAAGCGCGGTTTCCAGCTCCTCCTCGCTGTGGGTCGAGATGCCGAGCGCGATGCCCGCCCTGCGGATCGCGGCGAGATCGGCTGCGGCGAGATCCTCCTGGCCGAGGTGCAGCTCGGTGGCGCCGAGGTCGATGGCGGCCTGCCAGTCGTCGTTGACGATCAGCCGGCAGCCGGCCGCCTTGGCCACCTCCAGCGCGACGGCGATTTCGGCGCGCACCTCGTTTGCGGGCTTGTCCTTGATGCGGAGCTGCAGGGTGCGCACGCCGAGCGGCACGATACGCGCCACCCACTCGGCGCTGGGCACGATGGGGTAAAAGATGTCGGGAGAGCCGGGTGCGGTCATGGAGATGTCACGGGCGCTTTGCCGGATCGATGTCGAAGAAGGGCGTGCCGGCAACGGGGGTCGACGGCGTGGCGCGGTCGCTCGGCTCGATCAATCCGGCCTCGTAGGCCGCGCGCCCGGCCTCGATGGCGGCGGCGAAGGCGGCCGCCATGCGGATCGGGTCCTGGGCCTTGGCGACGGCGGTGTTGAGCAGCACGGCGTCGTAGCCCATCTCCATGGCGGTGGCCGCGTGCGAAGGGGCGCCGATGCCGGCGTCGATGACGAGCGGCATGTCGGGGAAGTAGGCGCGCAGCGTTCTCAGGGCGTGCGGATTGGCGAGACCGCGCCCGGTGCCGATCGGCGAGCCCCACGGCATCAGCACGCGGCATCCGGCGGCGGCGAGGCGCTCGGCGACGGAGAGGTCCTCCGTCATATAGGGGAAGACCTTGAAGCCGCGCTTGACGAGCTCGGTCGCGGCCTCGACGAGGCCGAGAAGATCCGGCTGCAGCGTATCGTCGTTGGCGATCACCTCGAGCTTGATCCAGTCGGTGTCCAGCAGCTCGCGCGCCATCTCGGCGGTCGTGACGGCTTCCCTGGCCGTGCGGCAGCCGGCGGTGTTCGGAAGCAGGTGCACGGAGAGCGCGCGGATGAGATCGAGGAAGCGCGCGCCGGTGCGGCCGCGGGCCTGCTCGCGACGCAACGAGACGGTGACGATGCCGGCGCCGGAGGCGCGAACCGCATCGCTCATGACTTGCGGCGAGGGATAGAGCGCGGTGCCGAGCAACAGGCGCGAGGCGACTTGCTCGCCGTACACGGTGAGGAGCGAGGGCGCCGCGGGACGCGAAAGAGGCCGCAAGGGCTGGTTCTGGTTCATCGTGTCATGCGCGTTTAGCCGCCCTGGCGGGCGGACAGGATCTCGATGCGGTCGCCGTCGGAGAGCGGGGTCTCGGCGCGGCGGCGCTCGGGAACGAACTCGCCGTTGACGGCCGTTGCAACCTTGACGCCCGCGAAGCCCTGGGCCGCGACCAGTTCAGCCAGCGTGCCGGCGGCGGAGGCGACGGCGGCGCCGTTGACGGTCATCTCGCGGAGGTGGGTGCTGGTCGTGGTCATGCCGAGCAGTCAATTCCTAACTGACGTTCCGGGGTGTCGATTTATACCTGACTTAGAGGCTAAGGGCGGGCGGCGCCAGAGGCCCGTGCGGGCAATGGGTCCGCGTGGGTCTTAACGCGGCCTTATGCGGGCTCGGGCCAATTTCAGAATGGGCGCTCTGCGGTCCGTCTCCGGATCGCTGATGCAACCGGGATCGCTGGCTTTTTTCGCGTTTGAGCTCTGCCGGCAGGGCGGCGTCACGGTCTCCGCCCGAAAGCGTCGTTGTTTGACCATGATCAGGCCGCTTGCTTCGGCTTTGTCACTTTTCATCTTGCCCTTCCGGGCCCTCACCGTTCGAGCTTCTCTCCATGTTCCAAGCGCTGATCACGAGCCGCCGCTTCGCACCGCTGTTCTGGTGCCAGTTCCTGTCTGCGCTTAACGACAACTTCGTCAAGAACGCGCTCGTCATCCTGATCCTGTTCACGGTCGCCTCGGAGCACGGGGGCGCGCTGGTGGCGCTGGCGGGTGCGGTGCTGGTGGCGCCCTTCTTCATTCTGTCGGGGATCGGCGGCGAGATTGCCGACCGTCATGACAAGGCCATCGTCGCGGAGAAGCTCAAGCGGGCCGAGATCCCGGTGGCCATGGTCGCGGCGCTCGGATTCGTGCTGCAGTCGGTGCCGCTGCTGTTCTTTGCGCTCTTCTGTTACGGCGTGATCGCGGCGCTGTTTGGCCCGATCAAGTACGGCATCCTGCCGGCGCTGCTGGCACCTTCGGAGCTGCCGGCCGGCAACGCGTTCGTCGAGAGCGCCACCTTCGCGGCGATCCTGATCGGCACCATCGGCGGCGGGCTTGCGGCGGCGAACGCAGGCGGCGTGTGGGTGCTGGCGGTGCTCGTCGTCGGGCTGGCCGTGCTGTGCTGGTTCTCGGCGTCGCTGATCCCCAAGATGGGCGCCGCGGCGCCCGGGCTCAAGGTCGACTACAACCCCTGGTCCTCGACGATGTCGCTCTTGCGGCATCTCTATGCCGACAAGCGGCTGTGGGTCGGCGGCCTGATCACGTCTTGGTTCTGGCTGGTCGGCACGGTGGTGCTGTCGCTGCTTCCGGTGCTGATCAAGGATACGCTCGGCGGCGCGGAGAGCGTCACGACGCTGGCGCTGGTGGTGTTCACGGTCGGCATCGCGGTCGGCTCGATGCTGGCGGCGCGGGCCAGCAAGACGCGGCCGAACCTTGCTCTGGTGCCGATCGGGGCGCTGCTGATGGGGCTGTTCGCGCTCGACCTGGCGTGGACCGCGGGCACGATCGAGAAGTCGGCGGAGGTGCTGACGGTCGGCGCGATGCTGAGTAACTTCACGGGCTGGCATGTGCTGATCGATCTGCTCGGCCTTGCGATCGCGGGCGGCCTCTTCATCGTGCCGGCGTTCGCGGCGGTGCAGCTGTGGGCGCCGGTCGCCGAGCGCGCGCGCACGATCGGCGCGTGCAACGTGCTGTCGGCGCTGTTCATGACGGTCGGTACGCTCGGCGTGGCGCTGCTGCAGCTCAACGGAGTCGGACTCGTGCTGCTGCTGATGCTGCTCGGCATCGGCAACCTCGCGGCGATGGCGCTGATCCTGCTCGCCTGGGGCAAGGAAGGCGTGCAGGATGTGGGCCGCTTCCTGTTCAACACGTTCATGGGGCTCGAGGTGAAGGGGTACGAGAACCTTCCGCCCGAGGGCACGCGCACGATCATCGCGCCCAACCATGTGAGCCTGCTCGACGCGCCGATCATGCATTCGATCCTGCCGTCGCATGCGGCGTTCGCCATCGATACCGGCATGGCGCAGAAGAGCTGGATCAAGCCGTTCCTGAAGGTCGTCAAGGCGCACGCCATCGATCCCACCAAGCCGATGGGGACGCGGCATCTGATCCAGACGGTCAAGGACGGCGAGACGCTGGTCATCTTTCCGGAAGGGCGGCTCACGGTGACGGGCGGTCTCATGAAGGTCTACGACGGCACGGCGATGATCGCCGACAAGGCGGATGCGGTGATCGTGCCGGTACGCATCGACGGGCCGGAGCGGTCGTATTTCGGATATCTGAACCGCTTCCAGGCCAAAAAGGCGCTATTCCCCAAGACCACGGTGACGATCCTGCCGCCGGTGAAGCTTCCCGTGCCGGAGGGGCTGAAAGGCAAGGCGCGACGACAGTCCGCCGGCATGGCGTTGCAGGACCTGATGGTCGAGACGGCGGTCAAGACCGCGAACCTCGATCAGACGCTGTTCTCGGCGCTGGTCGAAGCCAAGGCGACGCGCGATACCGGCAAGCCGATCGTCGAGGACCCGCTCGGCACGCAGCTCAGCTACGGAAAGCTCATCACGGGCGCGCAGGTGCTGGGCGCCAAGCTCGCGCCTCTGGCATCGGAAGGTGCTGCAGTCGGTGTGATGCTGCCGAACTCGGCCGGCGTGGCGGTGACGTTCTTCGCGCTGCAGACCATCGGCCGCGTGCCGGCGATGCTGAATTTCACGGCGGGCCCGCAGAACGTCGAGGCGGCCTGTGTGGCGGCGAAGGTCGATGTGGTTCTGACGAGCCGCACGTTCGTCGAGAAGGCGCATCTCGAGCCGGTGGTCGCCAAGCTCGCGGAGACGCGGCGCATCGTCTACCTCGAGGACGTGCGGGCCTCGATCACGTTCGCGGACAAGCTGCGCGGGCTGCTGGCCGGCGGACGGGCGCAGGTGGAGCGGGCGCCGAACGACCCGGCCGCGATCCTGTTCACCTCCGGGTCCGAGGGACTGCCCAAGGGCGTCGTGCTCTCGCATCGGAACATGCTGGCCAACGCCATGCAGAGCCTGACGCGGGTGGCCGTCAACGGGCAGGACAAGGTGTTCAACGTGCTGCCCGTGTTCCATTCGTTCGGGCTGACGGCGGGGCTCGTCATGCCGCTGGTGGCGGGCGTGCCGGTCTATCTCTATCCGACGCCGCTGCATTACCGCATCGTGCCGGAGCTCGTGTACGGCTCGAACGCGACCATCCTGTTCGGCACCGACACGTTCCTCAACGGATACGCGCGCACGGCGCATCCGTACGACTTCGCGCGCGTGCGGCTGATCCTGGCGGGTGCGGAGGCGGTCAAGGAGCGCACGCGGCAGATCTACATGGAGAAGTTCGGCGTGCGTATCCTCGAGGGCTATGGCGTCACGGAGACGGCGCCGGTGCTGGCGATCAATACGCCGCTCGCCAACAAGTCGGGCACGGTCGGACGACTGTCGCCGCTGATGGAGGCGCGGCTGGAGCCCGTTCCGGGCATCGAGGGTGCGGGGCGGCTCTATGTGCGCGGGCCAAATGTGATGCTCGGATATATGCGGGCGGAGAACCCCGGCGTGCTCGAGCCGCCCGCGGACGGCTGGCACGACACGGGCGACATCGTGGCCATCGATGCGCAGGGGTTCATCTCGATCAAGGGACGCGCCAAACGTTTCGCGAAGATCGCGGGCGAGATGGTGTCGCTGTCGGCGGTCGAGGCGCTGGCGACGGAGCTATGGCCGGCGGTGACGAGCGTGGTCGTGGCGCTGCCGGATGCGCGCAAGGGCGAGCGTCTGGTGCTGATGACGACGGACGGCAAGGCGACGCGGGAATCATTCGCGCGGTTTGCGCGCCAGAAGGGCGCCAACGAGCTGATGGTGCCGGCGGACATTCTCGTGGTGGCGAGCGTGCCGCTGCTCGGGTCCGGCAAGCCGGATTACGTGGCGGCGCTGGCGCTCGCGAAGGAGAAGATGGCCGGCGCGCCGCGCAAGGCGGAGGCGCTGGTGGCGGAGCCTGTCGGTCCCACTCCCGGTGGGCCGCCGCCGGTGGTGTGAGTCCGAGATCTTGCTGAGACGTATCTGGATCCCGGCCTGCGCCGGGATGACGTAGAAATCATGCGAGCCGCAGCCGCAAACTTTGCGTCACCCCGACGGAGCTCGGGGTCCAGATACATGAGAAATCGGGTTCGCCTACCGGCGTTCCTTGTCGCGCTGCCAGTAGAGGAAGGCGGTGGTGACCAGGGCGGTCAGGATGATGGTGCCGATGATGTCGCTGCGCTTGATGAAGGCCAGCCAGACGTCGATGCCGCCGAGCGAGCCGCCGCGGCCGACCAGGAAGCCATTGATCATCATCACGAACAGCACGACGCCGGCGGTCAGCGCGGCGGCCATGGCGACGTGAAGCGTGCGCTTCATGACGCGCGGCATGCTGGCGACCTTGCGGCTGCCGACGGCGAACTGCGTACGGTCTGACATGGCGGACTCCCTGCGTTCGAATTGGCTTTCGTGAGACATGCGCCCAATTCCCATGGCGAATCAGTCTGGTGGATCAGCGTAGAGGGCTACAGCCGGTGTGCAACGCTCGCGGCGAGCATAAGAAAGTCTCGCTCAAGGTTGGCGTGGGCGCCGGGCGACATTCGAGTCCATCTTTCCCGGCAAGCATGGCGCTCGCGTGACGGGGCGGCTTTTGCATGCGCGCGGGCCGTTCCGATTTGCGTTGAGCCGTGCAGCGCCCCCTCACCCGCGCCGCAAAGCGGCGCGACCTCTCCCCGAGGGGAGAGGTCGGACGCGATTGGTCATGGCGGAGCCATGCTCTGCATGACATCGCGCCGGGTGAGGGGCACTGCACTCTA
>JAFKKW010000219.1 GCA_017304275.1 Hyphomicrobiales bacterium
TCATTTTCGCACATATCCTGTAAAGGGCCTTGTTTTTCAGTCGTCTTTAAAATGACGCCGCGGTTGCGCTATTGATGCCGGAACGCCCCAGCCCAATAAATTTGCAATACATTGCACATGATTGCTTCTTGTGCAGCGCCTGATTCGCCGCCAACCTTCTCCTCAAGAAGAAAAGAAAAAGGGACGACACGCCCCGAAGGGTTATGGGCCGCCGAAGGCGGATAACTCGAAGACTGGGGTCTGCTCATGCTGGAGCTTGTCGTTTCGGTTTGCCTCCTCGAAGATCATTCGCGCTGCAAGGAAGTGTCTCTGACCTATATGGCCGAGAGCACGACGCCCATGCAGTGCATGATGATGAGTCCGGCGGAAATCGCCAAATGGACCGAAGGCCATCCCAAGTGGTTTGCCAAGAAGTGGTCCTGCCGCCCGGCCGGCCGTTTCGCCAAGATCTGAACCGCCGTTTCGCGACATGCGAAGCGCGGCAAATGCAGCACTTGGGCACGCGGCAAACCGTGGTCTGCGGAGAAACCGCCGGTTCCTATCGACGCCGGCGCCGAACGAGGGCAGAGTGCCGTGATCTCACGGACTTGCGAAACCCCTCATGCGCTTTGTGCTTCTGCTTTTTTGGTGCCTGCTTGCCACCGTATCGATACATCCCGCGGCCGCGCAGGATGTCATCGTCTCGCCGCTCAAGGGCTCGCCGCTCCGTGCGAGCCTGCTCGACACGGCGCGACCCCCCTTCGAGCGGGAGATCGGCGCCCCCGTGGAGTTCGTGGTTCACACCTTGAACGTGATGGACGGTTGGGCCTTCGGCAGCGTGAGGCCTCAGCGTCCCGGCGGTGCCCCCATCGACTGGCAGAGGACCAAGTTCGCCGAGGATGTCGCCCAGGGCATGTTCGAGACCGACATCAGCTTCTTCCTGCTGCGCAACGCCGGCGACGGCTGGCAGCTCGCCGAGATCGCGATCGGTCCGACGGATGTCGCCTGGGACTGGTGGCGCCAGCAGCACGACCTTCCCTACGAGCTGTTCGGCCACACCGCCGGCGACTTCGGCGACCCGCCCGCGAGCACGCGCCCCAGTTCCGGCAACTAGAGTGCTTCCGGTCGGGGCGGGACCGCGGAACGGCTGTGGTCTTTGTTGGGCTGCATCTTGTCGGTCTTCCCCGGGCCGGGCGTGAGCCGGCTTAGCGATGACAGGTTCCGACTTTTCGGAAGCCCTCACTTTTCCAGAAGCACGTAGGAGCGTCTCTGTCTCGAGTGACCGCAGCGGGTTGCGATGCGGACGCTTGTCTGGACTCCAGCCTTCACCGGAGTGACGTCATTTTTGGCGTCGTCCCTCACCCACACACAACGTCATCCCGGCGGAGGCCGGGATCCAGACACGTCGATCGTTTCACGCGGCCGTCCCGCTCGGCCAAGGCCGAAAAAGGCCTTGCCTGCTACTCGCCACTCGGCGATCTGCGACTGCCGACTGCCGACTGCCGACTGCCGACTGCCGACTGCCGACTGCCGACTGCCGACTGCCGACTGCCGACTGCCGACTGCCGACTGCCGACTGCCTCACCTGTTCGTCAACTTCAGCTCGATGCGCCGGTTCTTGCGCAGGCTTTCCTCGTCCACGCCCGTTTCGAGCGGCTGGAACTCGCCATGTCCGGCGGCGACGAGATGCTCGGCCGGCACGCCGCGCGAGGCGAGATACTTCACCACCGAGACGGCACGCGCCGTCGACAGCTCCCAGTTCGACGGGAACGTCGAGCTTGCGATCGGCCGGATGTCTGTATGCCCGTCCACCTGCAGCGCCCAGTTGATCTCGGGTGGGATGGTCTTGACGAGATCCCGGATGGCGACCGCCAGCTGATCCATTGCCGCGTAGCCTTCCGGCGTCAGCGTCGCCGAGCCGGAGGGGAACAGCACCTCGGATTCGAACACGAACCGGTCGCCCACCACGCGGATGTCCTTGCGGTCTTTCAGAAGTTCCCGCAGCCGGCCGAAGAAGTCGGAGCGGTAGCGCTGCAGCTCCTGCACCTGGCGCGCGAGCGCCGCATTGAGCCGCGCACCGAGATCCTTGATGCGGTCCTGGCTGTCTTGGTCCTTGCGCTCCGAGGCTTCGAGCGCTTCGTTGAGCGCGGCGAGCTGGCGACGCAGGGCCAGCATCTGCTGATTGAGCAGGTCGACCTTGGCCAGAGCCTCGTTGGAAACTTTCTTCTGCGCGTCGAGGTCGGCTTCCAGCGACTGGACGCGCCCCTCGGCGGCCTTCGCCTTCTCGTCGCCGCTGAGCGCGAAGCCGGACAGCTTGTCCTTCTCGGACTTGAGATCGGCCAGCGTCGCCTGCAGCGAGGCAAGCTCATCGGTGGCCGAGCGCGATCGGCCTTTCTCGAGCGAAAGCAGATTGGTCAGCTCCGCGATCTGCCGGTTGAGGCGCTGGAGCGCGGTATCTTTTCCGGCCGACTCCTGCGTCGCAAAGAACTGCGAGATCATGAAGATCGACATCAGGAAGGTGACGACGAGCAGCAGCGTCGACAGCACGTCCACGTAGGCCGGCCAAAACTCTCCGTACTCTCCGCCGCGCCGCGAGCGCCCGCGCGCCATCTCAATTGCCTCTCTTGAGCATGCTCTGCGCGAGGTCCCGCAGCACGTTCGTCACCTCCGTCTGCTGCGTTGCCTGCTCGTCGACCCATTCGCGGACGACCTTCTGCTCGGCACGCATCTGGCTGACGAGCTGGTTCACGCCGCGCGCGAGGTCGCGCACAGGCTCGTCCGAGCCGCTGCCGGCCGAAGCGCCGAACGAGCTACCCGTCGCGCCTTTGAGGCGCCCGGAAAGATCTTCCACCGCGCGCTGCATCTCGAAGACGGCGGAGAGGAGCTGCCGGCTGGCCTGCTCGGTTGCGCTCGACGAGCCGGGCGTCAGCTCCGTGATGCCCGACAGCCATTCCTCGAGCTCGTTGTAGAACCGGTTATGGGCGTGGCCCGCCTGCAGCTCGAGAAAGCCCAGGATGAGCGAGCCGGACAGGCCGAGCAGCGAGGACGAGAACGCGGTGCCCATGCCCTTGAGCGGAGCGGCGAGACCGGCCTTGAGCTCGTCGAAGACCGCGACCGTCTCCCCGCCCGACGTATCGAGGGCCGAGATCGCGCCGCCGACCGAGGTGATGGTTTCGAGCAGGCCCCAGAACGTGCCGAGCAGGCCGAGGAACACCAGCAGCCCGACCATGTAGCGCCCCGTGTCGCGCGCTTCGTCGAGGCGCGACGCGATGCTGTCCATGATCGTCCGCATCGAGACCGTCGACAGCGAGAGCGAGCCCGTCCGGTCGCGCAGCATGGTGGCCATGGGCGCGAGCAGCACCGGCTGGTGCGAGCTGGCAAGGCCCGGGTCCGAAATGCGGAAGGCATTGACGAAGCGGATCTCCGGGTAAAGCCGAACCACCTGCCGGAAGGCATAGATGATGCCGATGCAGAGCACGCCGATGATGAGCCCGTTGAGACCGGGATTGGTCATCAGCGAGACCATGAGCTGCTCGTGCAGGATGGCGGCGAGAAAGGCGACGAGCGTCAGGAACACGAGCATGCGCACCAGGAACAGTCCGGGCGGCGTGAGCGTCTTGTGCATCGAGCCGGAGGTCGAATCGGGTCGCTTGCGTGCCATTCAAAGTCTCCGGCCATGCACGGGATGAGGGGCGTGGGGCATGAGGGAACACGGGAGGTCGTGGAGTGCTCCAGACCATAGCCGAACCCCATGACACCGGAAACGGGCAACATCGTGCCGTCCGGCCCGGATTGGGGCCATTTTTTGGCAGCGTTAAACAGTGCGGCGAGGGCCGCCGGCGCAACGGTCAGGGTTCAGATCAGATCCTTGAGCGCGGCGCGAAGCTGGGGCCCGAGGTCGTCGCGTTCCAGGCCGTAGGCGAGGTTCGCAAGCAGGAACCCGACCTTCGATCCGCAGTCGTAGATCGTGCCGTCGAAGCGCACCGCGTGGAACGGATGATTTGCGTCCCGGCTAAGGGTGATCATGGCATCCGTGAGCTGGATTTCTCCGCCCGCACCGGCCTCCTGCTTGGCAAGCAGCGGGAAGATCTCCGGTTCGAGTACGTAGCGGCCGGTGATGTGCAGGTTGGACGGCGCCGTTCCCTTGGGCGGCTTCTCCACCATCGACGTGACGCGGCTGACCTTGGCCTTGGCGTCCTCGACACCGACAATGCCGTATTGATGCGTCTGGTCGTCGGGCACCGGCGAGACTGCGATCAGGTTGCCACCGCCCGTCTGCTCATAGGCCTCGATCATCTCGGCCAGGCAGGACGTGGTGCCGTGATGCAGCATGTCCGGCAACAGCAGCGCGAACGGCTCGTCGCCGACGATGTCGCGCGCGCACCAGACGGCATGGCCGAGGCCGCGCGGCGACTGCTGCCGCGTGAAGCTCGTGCGCCCCGCCTCGGGCAGCTCCGCGAGCAGATCCTCGAGCTCCCGTGTCTTCTTCTTGCCCGCGAGCGTCGCCTCGAGCTCGAACTGGTGATCGAAATGATCCTCGATGCAGGCTTTCCCGCGCCCGGTGACGAACACGAAATGCTCGATCCCCGCCTCCCGCGCCTCGTTGACCACATGCTGGATCACGGGCCGGTCGACGACCGTCAACATCTCTTTGGGCACCGCCTTGGTTGCGGGCAGAAAGCGGGTTCCGAGTCCGGCTACAGGGAACACGGCTTTGCGGATGCGCTTGGGTTTGGTCATCGGGACACCGGTGAGGGGGAGGGATTGAGGAGGAACAATCGTCGAGGCGCGACTATATCCAACGCTGCGGGGCCGCCACGCAAGCCCCGCCGGATGCGACGCCTGAAAGCCGCGCCCTGGGCACAATGACGGGGCGGCGGCAAGGTTCCCGTAAACCGGTGTGGTTCAAGTATCGGAAGGGTCGCAAAAAAGCCCCGAATCGCAGCCACGGGAGGCGCATGAGCCGTCCGGAAAGGAATGCGGTGACGCGAGGCCGCACAAGGTGTTTGAGTTCGTCCATGATCCATCGGCCTGACCCGTCTCCGCCTAAGCGTAACAACCGGCTCGCCGCACTGATCGTGCTCGGCATGGGGCTCATCGCGGCCGCGTTCGCATCGCCCGCAGCGGCAGATGCGAAACTGGATGCCTGGATCGAAGGTCTGTGGCCGGAAGCCCAGGCCGCCGGTGTTTCACGCGCAACCTTCGACAAGGCGTTGCGCGGGTTCACGCCCGACCTGAAGCTGCCGGATCTCGAAATCGCGGGACGGCCCTCCAACGACGCGCGCGGCCAGGCAGAGTTCACGCGCGCGCCTTCGGAGTATCTGGACCGCGCCTATCTGATGCGCCTCGCCGCCACCGGCAAGGATCTGGCCGCCAAGCACAAGGCGACGCTTGCCCGGATCGAGCAGGAGCTCGGCGTCGATCGCTACTCCGTGCTCGCCATCTGGGGCCGCGAGACCGCGTTCGGCCATCACAAGCTTCCCCACGACGCCATCAACGTCGTCGCCACGCAAGCCTACCTCGGCCGCCGCAAGGAGATGTTCCGCACCGAGCTGATCGCGGCTTTGAAGATGCTGGAATCCGGCGTGCCGCGATCGTTGATGCGCGCCTCCTGGGCCGGCGCCATGGGCCTCACGCAGTTCATGCCGAGCGAGTATTTCAAGCACGCCCACGATCTCGACGGCGACGGCAAGACCGACATCTGGAACTCCATCCCGGACGCGCTTGCGTCTGCCGCAAGCCAGCTCAAGGGCAAAGGCTGGGTGGCGGGCCAGACCTGGGGCTACGAGGTGAAGCTGACGCGCGAAGCCGATTGCGGCTACGAGGGCCCCACGCAGGAGCGTCCGATTGCCGAATGGGCCAAGCTCGGCCTGAAGCGCGCCAACGGCAAGCCCTGGACCGACGCGCAGCTCGCGCTCAGTGCCTACATGATGAGTCCCGCAGGCGGATACGGACCGTCCTTCCTGGTGCTCGAGAATTACAAGGTGATCCGCCGCTACAACATGTCGGATCTTTACGCCGTGTTCGTCGGCAACCTCGCGGACCGCATCGCCGGCGGCGGCGACTTCGTCACCCCATGGGGCGGCACCGGCCCGCAGAAAACGCGCAACATCGAAGAAATTCAGGAGCGGCTGATGGCCCTCGGCTACGATGTCGAGAAGATCGACGGCAAGGTCGGCTCCAATACACGCAAGGTCATCGGCCAATATGAACGAGCCAACAACTTGAAGGTTGACTGCTGGCCCTCGGATGCGGTTCTTGATCATGTGCGAAAAACCGCCTCGCGCGAATCGCCCCGATAGGCGAAGCAACGCTCGCGTCTGGAACAACGCTCGCGTCTTGGAACAATGAGCCGCAAAGGCATGCGCGCCCGCCTCACGTCTCCGCTCGTCGCCCTGCTGCTCGTCGTCGTGACGGCCGCGGCGAGCCCCGGCATGGCGCAGGAGGATCCCTCCGGAACGAGCTTCATCACGCCTTTCCCGCCGAACGACACCTATAACGTCGTCATCGTCGGCGACGATCTCGCGGAAGGTCTGCTGGGTGGCGCGCGCGAGATCTTCCAGAAGGACCCGCGCGTCGTGATCCGCAACACCCCGCGCTCGATCGGCGGCCTGATGCGGCGGGATTTCGACCAGAAGCTGGTCGAGCTCGAGGAAGGGCTTAAGACCGAGCCGGCGCAGATCGCCATTTTGATGATGGGCGCCTGGGACCGGGTCTCCGTCCGAGATCCTGCGACCGGCAAGCGCCTGATGGTAGGCACCGACGGCTGGCGGCGCGAGTACGCGGCGCGCAGCGACCGGCTCTTGAAGATGCTGAGGCGCCGCAACGTCGCGACCTATTGGGTCGGCCTGCCGAACGTGCGCCGCAACGACGCCAACGACGACGTGCAGGCGATGAACAGCTTGCTGCGCGAGCGCGCCTATCTCAACGGCGCCAAGTACATCGACACCTATGCCGCCTTCATCGACGAGAACGGCGGCTACAGCCAGTACGGGCCGGACGTGACCGGCAAGATTCGTCTCCTGCGTGCGGGCGACGGCGTCTACTTCACCTGGGAAGGCAACAAGAAGCTCGCCTACTTCGTCGATCGCGAGCTCCGGCGCGACGTCACGCAGGCCCGCGCCGATCGGGCGATCCCGCTCGACGGCGATACGGCCGAGCAGTCCAAGATCAACCCCGACCGGATTAAGTTGACGGACGAGGCCGCAGGCAGCGGAAAAGCGCCCTCCGCAGGGCCTGAGGCAAGCCCCGCCAAGGGACGTGAAAGCGGAGCCGGCAGCGGTGTCGGCGATCAGAAGGCTGATAACAGCCGCATCAATCTGCGCATCGTGAGCGAAGGGGGGCGTGAGGAGATCGTGGCGCTCGATATCGTACGCCCGGCCATCTCCGCCTCGGTCGTCGCCCTGGTTACGCGTCGCGAAAGTCCGGATAAACCCTCGCAGCTCGGCGAGTCCGTCATCGACCAGATTCCGGGCGGGCTGACGGTCTTGAGCACGGTCGCGCTGGCGACCGGGTCAGGTCAGCCCGGCCGCCGCCGCCTCTCTCCGTCGCAATCGCCGTACTTCCGCGTGCTGTTCAAGGGCGAGCGGTTGCCGCCAAAGCCAGGACGCGCCGACGACGCATCCTGGCCGCGTCCCGCGCCGCCCCCGGAAGCCGCATATTTCCCCGCGGCGGATCCGGTCGAGACCGGAGCCACCCGGGAAGCGAGCGAGGCATCCGCGCCGAAGCAGGCGCAACGCCGCAAATCACGCGACGACTGACGCCCGCCCCGCGCTTGCGTTTAGAGCCTGATCGTCTGAGATGCGAGCGTTCAGCTCGCATCGAGGGCGTGAATCAGACTCTCAAACAATACCTTAGAGTGCGGTCACGCCTTGAATGCGATTCCAACAAGAGTGAACGCGCTCTAGCGCTCAATCCTCTTCGGAGATCTTTGTCGGCCGGCGACGCCCGCGCTCGGCACGCGCCGCGCCGTTCTTCCGGTCGATGATGTCGTCCAGCCGGCGATCCGCCGCGTCGAAGGCGTCCCGGAGGGCGATCTTGAGGTCCTCCTGCGCCTGGCCGACGGGGGACTCATGCGTGACGATCAACGGCGCCGCGCCTGGAATCCCGATATCGATCTTGATCTCGTAGGTCTTGCCTTTGTGGGAGTGCTTGTGGGGTGCGGCCACCACGACGCGGCAGTGGGTCATGCGCTCGAAATGCCTCTCGAGCTTGGCCGCCCGCTCCGCGATTTTGGCTTCGATGGCGGGGCTCTTGTCGAGACCTTTGAAGGAGATTTCGAGCGGAGTATTCATGTGCGCTCCCTGCGGGTTGTGATCGGGCTCCAATGTACACCTGGGGCTCCCCGAGCCTTTGATCAAGGGTAGGGAAAGAGGCGGCAAAGGGGCGTGACCGAAGTCAAGGGGAACCGATCCTAGCACGACCCAAACGCGACGCACGGCGGGAATCGACCGCCCGCCCTGCAGTGCGCAAAAGACTACAGATCATTGGATCTCATTGGCTGACGCGAGCCATGGCGGATGTGCAGGACGACGATCTCGCTGCCGTGCACCATATAGAATATCAGGTAAGGGTAGCGCGTGAGCGGCAGCACGCGTACGCCCGATTGGTCTGTCGCCCGGCCAATGAACGGAAAGTAGGCAAGGGAGTCGAGCGTGCCGGCGATATGTGCCCTCACATTGTCTGCGCCCGCAGCGCTACGCTTGATGAGATAATCTCGAATTTCCGCTAAGTCATCAATCGCGCGCTGGGTGAATCTTATGCGCCTCGCCATGGGCGCCGAAGCACTGCATCGACCGCCTCATCGGAGGCGAAATCACCTCGCCGCGCCCGTGCGAGCGCAGCCTCTACGATCGACCTTTCATCTTCGGATAGTTCATAAGGGCCAGCCGCAGCCGCCGCGACCTGCTCAAGAAGTTCGGCGGCGATATCCTGCTGAGGCTGCGGAAGTCGAAGCACTTTACCGAGGGCTTGCTCGAGAGCCTTGTTCATCGTCATGCTCGCGACTGCTGCGGGGAGGCAAAAGTTTGCCTCTGGTGGCAGCGCTTGTCCAGCTCCTACCGCGGCAGCGTCGTCTTCCCCATCAGGAACTTGTCGATCGCGCTGGCAGCCTGGCGTCCTTCGCGGATCGCCCACACCACAAGCGACTGCCCACGGCGCACGTCTCCGGCGGCGAACAGCTTACCCGCGCCCGGCAATTTGTAATCCCGCTCGTTGGCGTTGAGACCCTTGAAGCGGCCGCGTGCCACCTCCTCGAGCCCGAGACCCGAAAGCACGCCGCCGTCCCTCGGCCCGGAGAAGCCCATCGCGAACAGGACCAGCTCCGCGTCCAGCGTCGCATCCGATCCGGGAATGGGCTGCAGCTTTTGATCGACATGCACATAGTGGAGCTTCTTCACCTTGCCGCCCTCGCCCGAGAAGCCCGTGGTCGAGACGGAATACTCGACCTGCGCGCCCTCGGCCTGCGAGGAGGAGATCCGGAGCTTGAGCGGCCACGCCGGCCACGACAGCGCCTTGTTCTCTTTCACCGGCGGCTTCGGCATGATCTCGAGCTGCGTCACGGACTTCGCGCCCTGTCGGAACGAGGTGCCGATGCAGTCCGAGCCGGTGTCGCCGCCGCCGATGACGACGACGTGCTTGCCCTTGGCCGAGATCTCCTTGGTGCCCGCAAGTTGCGGCTCGCCGGCGACGCGACGGTTCTGCTGTGTCAGAAAATCCATCGCATAGTGAAGGCCATCGAGATCGCGCCCCGGCGACTTGGCGAAAAAGTCGAACGGCGTCTCGGAGCCCATCGCGAGCAACACGGCGTCGTGCGTGTCCTCGAGCTCCTTCGCCGTGACGTCTTTGCCGACGTCGATGTTGCAATGGAAGACGACGCCCTCCGCCTCCATCTGCATCCGGCGCCGCGCGATCAGGCCCTTCTCCATCTTGAAGTCGGGAATGCCGTAGACGAGCAGCCCGCCCGGCCGCGCGTTCTTCTCGTAGACGTGCACGTCATGGCCCGCGCGCCCAAGTTGTTGCGCGGCGGCTAGCCCGGAAGGACCGGAGCCGACGATGGCGATCTTCTTGCCGGTTCTGGTCTCGGCCGGCTGCGGCGTCACCCAGCCGGACTCGAAGGCGCGGTCCACGATCGAGCATTCGATGGTTTTGATCGTCACCGGCACGTCGTCGATGTTGAGCGTGCAGGCCGCTTCGCACGGCGCTGGGCACACGCGGCCCGTCACCTCTGGAAAGTTGTTGGTCGAGTGCAGGTTGTCGGCCGCCGTCTTCCAGTCTCCGCGGTAGACGAGGTCGTTCCAGTCCGGGATCTGATTGTTGACCGGGCACCCGTTGTGACAATAGGGGATGCCGCAGTCCATGCAGCGCGAGGCCTGCGTTTTGACATCGGGCTCGCTGAGCGGCACGACAAATTCGTGCCAGTGCCTGACGCGCCTCTCGACCGGCTCGTACTTGCGATCCGCGCGCTCGAACTCAAGAAATCCGGTCGGCTTTCCCATCGTCGTTTCTTCTTCCGCTTTGCTTAAGCCTGCGCGCCTTGTGCCTCGGCGGCCATTGTCTTTGCCAGCTCCGTGAGTGCACGACGATATTCGATCGGCATCACTTTCTTGAATTTGATCGCGAAGTTCGGCCAGTCGGCAAGGATGGCCTGCGCTTTCATCGAATTGGTGTAGTGGGCATGGCGGACGATAAGCGCATGAAGGCGCTCGAGATCCCGACCGCGCATGTCGGTCATCACGGTCTTGAGAGACACCGCGACGTCACCGTTCTGCTTGGCGAGCGCTTCGAGTGAGCCGGGATCGGCCGTGAACTGCTCGAGCTCCACCATCTCCTTGTTGAGCCGGCTTTCGAAATTGCCATCCTCGTCGAGCACGTAGGCGACGCCGCCCGACATGCCGGCCGCGAAGTTGCGCCCCGTCGGCCCGAGCACGACGACCACGCCGCCCGTCATGTACTCGCAGCCGTGGTCGCCCGTGCCTTCAACCACGGCGTAGGCGCCCGAGTTGCGCACTGCGAACCGTTCGCCCGCCACGCCGCGGAAGTAGCACTCGCCCGCGATCGCGCCGTACATCACGGTGTTGCCGATGATGATGCTTTCCTCGGGCACGATTCCCGACGACGGATCCGGCCGCACGATGATCTTGCCGCCCGAGAGCCCCTTGCCGACGTAGTCGTTGCCCTCGCCCACGAGATCGAGCGTTACGCCGCGCGCGGCCCACGCGCCGAAGCTCTGTCCGGCGGTGCCCTTGAACGTCAGCCAGATCGTGTCCTCCGGCAGCCCCGCATGGCCGTAGCGCTTGGCGACCTGCCCTGAAAGCATCGTGCCGGCCGTGCGATCGGTGTTCTTGATCTTGAACTCGGCCTTTACCGGTTTCTTGCCGTCGAGCGCCGGCAGCGCCGCCTTGATGAGCGCGTTGTCGAGCACCTTGTCGAGGCCATGGTCCTGCGACTCGCGGTGGTAGATCGCCACGCCCTTGCCGGCGTGCGGCTTGTGGAACAGCTTCGAGAAGTCGAGCCCGCTCGCCTTCCAGTGGTCGATGGCGCGGTCCTTGTTGAGCCAATCGCTTTGCCCCACCATCTCGTCGAAGCGGCGGTAGCCCATCTGCGCCATGTACTCGCGCACCTCTTCGGCGACGAAGAAGAAGTAGTTGACCACGTGCTCGGGCCGCCCCGTGAAGCGCGCGCGCAGCACCGGGTCCTGCGTCGCCACGCCGACCGGGCAGGTGTTGAGGTGGCACTTGCGCATCATGATGCAGCCGGCCGCGATCAAGGGCGCGGTTGCGAAGCCGAACTCGTCGGCACCGAGCAGCGCGCCGACGATCACGTCGCGCCCGGTCCGCAGCCCGCCGTCTACCTGCACGGCGATGCGCCCGCGCAACCGGTTGGCGACCAGCGTCTGGTGTGTCTCCGCCAGGCCGATTTCCCACGGGCTGCCGGCATGCTTGAGCGAGGTCAGCGGCGAAGCGCCCGTTCCGCCCTCGTAACCCGAGATCGTCACATGATCGCTGCGCGCCTTGGCGACGCCTGCCGCCACCGTGCCGACGCCGACTTCGGAGACGAGCTTCACCGACACCAGCCCGTCGGGATTGGTGTTCTTAAGGTCAAAAATGAGCTGCGCCAGGTCCTCGATCGAGTAGATGTCATGATGCGGCGGCGGCGAGATCAGGCCGACTCCCGGCGTCGAATGACGCACGCGGGCGATGGTCGCGTCCACCTTGTGGCCGGGAAGCTGCCCACCCTCGCCGGGCTTCGCGCCCTGCGCCATCTTGATCTGCATCATGTCCGCGTTGACGAGATACTCGGTGGTGACGCCGAAGCGGCCCGACGCGATCTGCTTGATCGCCGAGCGCATGGAATCGCCGTTGGGCAGCGGCTTGAACCGGTCCGGCTCCTCGCCGCCCTCGCCGGTGTTCGACTTGCCGCCGATGCGGTTCATGGCGATGGCGAGCGTGGTGTGCGCTTCGCGCGAGATGGAGCCGAAGCTCATGGCGCCGGTCGCGAAGCGCTTCACGATCTCGGCGGCGGGCTCGACCTCCTCGATCGGAACCGGCGTGCGGCCCATGCTTTCCGTCGAGCGGATGCGAAACAGGCCGCGGATCGTCAGCAGTTGCTCCGACTGCGCGTCGATCGCCTTCGCGAAGTCGCGATACCTCTGCGGAACGCGCCCGCTCATGGCGTCCGCCGGCTCCGTCGAGCGCACGGCGTGCTGCAGGTCGGCGACCACCTGCGGACGCCACACATGCGCCTCGCCCCGCACGCGGTAGGCATAGTCTCCGCCCACCTCGAGCGCATTGGCGAGCACGGGTACGTTGCCGAACGCAGCCGCATGCCGGTCGAACGTCTCGCGCGCGATCTCGCGCAGGCCGACGCCCTCCACCTGGGTATGCGTGCCGGTAAAATATTTGCGCACGAACGGCGTGCGCAGGCCCACGGCGTCGAAGATCTGTGCGCCGCAGTACGACTGGTAGGTCGAGATGCCCATCTTGGCCATGACCTTGAGCAGCGCCTTGCCGATGGCCTTGATGTACTTCTTCTTGACGTCCTCGGCCGTGAGGTCGGTGCCGAGCTCGGGCGCCATGACCGCCAGCGTGTCGAACGCGAGGTAAGGATTGATCGCTTCCGCGCCGTAGCCGGCAAGCGTGCAGAACTGATGGATCTCGTGCGCTT
>JAFKKW010000282.1 GCA_017304275.1 Hyphomicrobiales bacterium
ACGCTGACCGAGGGCGACGTGGGCATCTACATGAGCCTCTATGGACCCCGGTTCGCGGTGCAGTCCTCGGACGAATTCGCGCGTGCCATCGGCTATCCGCGCTCGCCGGTCGACGATCTCCTGCTGTTCCACGTGGTGTTCGGCAAGACCGTCCCCGACATCTCGCTCAATGCCATCGCCAACCTCGGTTACGCCGAGGGCCGTTTCCTCAAGCCGGCCTACCCCGGCGATACGCTGACCACCGTCTCCGAGGTCATCGGGCTCAAGGAGAATTCGAACCGCGAGACGGGTACGGTGTACGTGCGCTCGACGGGACGCAACCAGACCGGCGAGATCGTGCTCGAATACGTGCGTTGGGTCATGGTCCGCAAGCGCGACAAGGCTTCGCCCGCGCCCGAGGCAGTGGTGCCGAAGCTCAACGACCGGGTCGATCCCAAGGATATCGGCGGCGCGGTGCCGCTGCTCGATACCAAGGCCTACAACTATGACCTTTCCGGCGCGCCCTATCGCTGGGGCGATTACGAGGTCGGCGAGCGCATCGATCACGTGGACGGCATGACGCTCGAAGAGGCCGAGCACCAGATCGCGACGCGCCTCTACCAGAACACCGCCAAGGTGCACTTCAATCAGCATACCGAGTCGAAAGGCCGCTTCGGCAAGCGCATCGTCTACGGCGGCGTCACGATCTCGCTCGCACGCGCGCTGTCGTTCAACGGCATGAACAACGCCTTCCACATCGCGGCCATCAACGGCGGCCGGCACGTGGCGCCGCTGTTCGCGGGCGACACCGTCTATGCCTGGTCGGAGGTTCTCGAGAAGGCGGAGCTTCCCGGCCGCACCGACGTCGGCGCTCTGCGCACGCGCTTGGTCGCGGTCAAGAACCAGGATGCGAGCGCGTTCCCCTTCAAGACGGACGACGGTGCGTATGCGGACAACGTGATCCTCGATCTGGACATCTGGGTGGTGCTGCCGCGCTGATCGCCCTAACCTGAGTCCGGAAATCGTCATTTTACAGAACGCGGGGCCGCAACCATTTGGCGAATTGCCCCTCGGGGGACCGCGCGTTAAAAGGCAAGATGGCATTCGGACGGTGGCTCGCGCCGCCGCTCTGCACCCGGGGACATGAGAACCTATGGCTGAGGCCAATGCGAAGCGGGGCTCGCGAGCGGCACGTCCGCTCTCGCCGCACCTGCAGATCTATAAAATGCCCGTCAACATGCTGATGTCGATCGTGCATCGCATCACCGGCGGGGCACTCTACGTCGGCACGCTGCTGGTGGTCTGGGTGCTGGTCGCCGCCGCCAGCGGGCCGGACTATTTCGCCACTGTCACTGGCCTGCTCGGCACCTGGCCGGGACTGATCGTGCTCTTTGGCTATACCTGGGCGCTCCTGCACCATCTGGTCGGCGGGCTGCGGCATTTCCTCTGGGACACGGGCCGCGGCTACGACCTCGCCATGGTCGACCTGCTGTCGTGGGGAACGCTCGCCGTATCGGCGGCACTGACGATCCTGATCTGGAGTTACGCGCTGCTCGCTGGGGGAGGCGCCGACCTATGACGACGATGCGGACCCCCCTCAAGAACGTGCGCCGGCTCGGCTCGGCCAAGGAAGGCGCGGACCATTTCTGGCTGCAGCGCGTGACGGGCGCTGCCAACGCGCTGCTGACCCTGTTCGTGATCGGCCTCGCGGTGCATCTCGCCGGAGCCGACCACGACGCCGTCTCGCGTGCGCTCGCCCATCCGCTGGTCGCGCTGCCGCTCATTCTGTTTCTCATCTCGGCCACCATTCACATGCGCCTCGGCATGCAGGTCATCATCGAGGACTACGTGCACGGCGAAGGCACGAAGATCGTGCTGCTGATGCTCAATACCTTCTTTGCGATCGCTGTTGCCGCAACGGGCATCTTCTCCATCCTCAAGCTTTCCTTCGGAGGTTAGTGCCCCCATGGCAGCCAAGACCAACGGGAAAGACCCGGCTTCTCCGGCCGTCAACGGCAGGGCCTA
>JAFKKW010000283.1 GCA_017304275.1 Hyphomicrobiales bacterium
GCTGACGGACAGCGTCTCGAAATTGTGACCCTGCTGGGTGAGCGCCGCAAGGAGCTGCCGGCTCAGCGTGACCTCGATCGTGGCCGGCGCGCCGAGCCATAGTGCGTCCGGCACGTGGTGGGAGATCAGGCCGGCATCGACGGCGCGTGCGAGGTCATCGGCGGAAATAACCTGCGTCGCGGGCCGAGGCGGAGGCTCGGGGCGGCGGTCTGCGGCTTGCGGCGGGAACGGATCATGTGACTGCGCCGGAGCCGGACTTGCATAAGCCGGCGGCGCATGAGGCGGACGTGCGTCGGCGCTCCGGCTCCGGCGCGCCATGGCCAGAAACGCCGCGTCGGCCTCGACCAACAGAAGATCCGACAACGGGCGAACCCTGACACCCGGACCGGCCTCGGCGACGGGAGCCGCGGCCGGCGGGGCCGGGCGCGCTTTCGGCGCAACCGAAGGCGGCGCGGCAGACGCGCGCTTGTGGGACAGCGGCGGCAGCGCCTCCTTTTGCTCGGGCGGCGGCTCTCCCGCTGCCCGACGCGCCGCATCGCGCTCGCTCATCTCGCGCAGGGAGGTTGCGGCGGTACTCATGCGGGCGATGACACGGGCAATGCCGTCGACATCGCGCGGGGCGAGCATGTTTAGCTTGCGGAAGGCAAGCGGAAGCTTGGTCGGCGCCAACTGCTCGGAGCGAACGGGGACCAAGAGATTGAGCGGCAGCGTCTCGCGCGCGATCTCGGAGAGCCCGGCGGACTGGATCGATGCCTCGGTCCAGGCGACGATCACCGCCTCGAATTGCCGGAGCCGGGCGCTGCGCTCGGGGCGCGGCGTTTCGGGCTCGCCGTCGAACGAGACGAAGTGGCCGCGTCCCATCAGCGCCGCCCCGAGGTCTCGGGCCAGGTTTCCGTCCTTCGGCACATGACAGATGAGTATGCGTGCCATGCTGGTGGTCCCTAAACCGCGCGGCCCCATGCCACGCGTCTTACGCCAACATACCGGTACGCATTAAGCCGCCCACGAGGCGGACACTTCGACGGCCGGCGCTAACGGCTCCGGCCCGTGATCGACTTGACGATGATGTTCTTGATGGTGGTGGCGATGGTGCGCGAGATCGAGCGCTGCAAATCCTTGCCGATCATCTCGCCCATGCCCTGGCTCGGACGGCCCTTGCGCTTGCCGTCCGCCGTCGTACCGCCGCCGCCGCCGAAAATGATATCGCCCCAGCCTCCTCCTCCGCTGCCGGAATTCGCCTCGTCGGCTGCCTTGTTGGCGCGCTTGGTCAGGATCTCGTGCGCGCTCTCGCGGTCGATCGACTCCTCGTATTTGCCGTACACCGGGCTGTACTCGATGATGCTCAGGCGCTCGTCGTCGGAGATCGGGCCGATGCGGCCCTCCGGCGGGCGGATCAGCGTGCGCTGAACCATCGACGGCTCGCCCTTGTTCTCGAGCATCGAGACCAGCGCCTCGCCGACCTTGAGCTCCAGGATGACGCGCTCGGTGTCGAGGTCCGGGTTCTTGCGGAACGTCTCGGCGGCGGCACGCACGGCGCGCTGCTCCTGGGGCGTAAAGGCGCGCAAGGCGTGCTGGACGCGATTGCCGAGCTGGGCCGAGACCGAGTTCGGGACGTCCGTCGGGTTCTGGGTGATGAAGTAGACGCCGACGCCCTTAGAGCGGATCAGACGCGCGATCTGCTCGATGCGCTCGAGCAGCGCTTTCGGCGCCTCGTTAAAGAGCAAGTGCGCTTCGTCGAAGAAGAAGACGAGCTTGGGCTTCGGGAGATCGCCGGCCTCGGGCAGTGTCTGCCAGAGCTTGGTCAGCATCCAGAGCAGGAACGTGGTGTAGAGGCGCGGCTTCTCCATCAGCTTGTCGGCCGCAAGCAGGCTGACGACGCCGCGTCCGTCCGGGGCGACGCGCATGAAGTCGTTGATGTCGAGCGAGGGCTCGCCGAAGAAAAGCTCGGCGCCCTGCTCCTCGAGCACCAGGAGGCGGCGCTGGATCGCACCGACCGAGGTGG
>JAFKKW010000284.1 GCA_017304275.1 Hyphomicrobiales bacterium
CCCGGCGCCGTCACGCCGGAGGTGTGTCTCCGGCACGACGTCGCCACCCTCCCCGTCAAGGGGAGGGGCACAGAGCTCCCCGCGTCCGTATGATCAGAAAATGCTCTAGCCTCACACCGTCGGCGGCTTGCCGAACCAGACGCGCATCAGAGCGCGCCAGCGCCGGGTCCAGCTCACGGTCTCGTCGGACAGCGCATCCAGGAAATCCGAGAGCCGCCGCGATTTCACGACCGTGTAGAGGGTCAGGAACGCCGTCGGCACGAACACCGCGAGAAACGCCGCCACGCGCCACCAGGTCGGCTGCTGCGTCCAGTCGAACAGGTTCATGCCGATGAACCCCGTCGTCACCGTGCCGACGAGACCGAAGGTCGTGACCACCGTCAGCCGCACCACGGTGTCGTTCTGCTTCCGCATCGCTTCCACTTCGAGGAAGTTGCCCATGTCCTGTAGCTCCTCGCGCACCTCCTCATAGAGCGCGTCGAGCTGCAGATGTCGGCGCGTCATGTCGAACAGCTCGCGCACCTGTGCCTGATGCGAGATGTCGTGGAACCAGTAGCGGTGCGCAAAACGCAGGAAGTTCTCGTGCGCCGCCCGGATGTCGCGGCGGAAGATGCGATTTGCCTTCGCATCGGTGATTTCCAGCCGGCTGACCGCGCCCACCAGCCGGTCCGAGAACATGAGCAGCGACGCCTTCTGGAAATGCGCGATGAGAAACATCAGGAAGTGCTGATGCCGGAACCGCGAAAGGATGCCGCTGTCGAGGTTGGTGAAGAAGTCGTCGTCGGCATCTCCAGTCACGACGAGCGTATCGCCGGAGGCATGAAACCGCACGTTGGACGCTTTCTCCCCGCCGCCCGACATGAAATTGCGGTCGTAGCAGTACCGCGTCTCGAAATCCGAGAGATACGTGTCCGAATAGGGGAGCGCCGAGTTCACGCCGGCCTCGTTGCCGAGCGCCAGGCGGATCGAATCCGAGCGCGACAGCGTGTCGGCACGATCGAGCGCCAGATAGGCCATGTACGGCATGCGGTAGTATTCGAGTTGCCGGTAGCGCACGAGCCCCTTCACGTCCGCATGGTGCATCACCATCGGCGACATGAGGAACTCCCAGTGCGCCGCCGTCGTCGGCGCACGATGACGGCAGACGAAGGACAGGAACTTCTCGCGGTTCTCGTAGTCGGACTGGACCAGCAGTTGTCCGTCGGCGTTCAGCCACTCGACTTTCCACGGACAGTGCCCGCCGCGGCCGTCGCGCGCCTCCCAATAGGCCGGATAGGCGCGCCCGAACCGGAACATCAGGCTTTGCGCGGTGGTCAGGGGAAGATCGTCGACGCACACCTCGAGCGCCACGATCGCGATGTCGATGTCGTAGAAGAAGTAGAGATCGACATGCGCGATATTGAGCGTGATCGGCGTTCCGCCCTTGTCGAGCGTCACGCGTGCCGCCGCGATATCCGTGCGGCGCATCACGCGGATCGGGCTCTCGCCATAGACCTTGCTCACCGAGCGGCCGAGGCCCTGTCCGTAAAGGAAGCGCTGTACCGGAGGCAGAAACGTCACGAACTCGTTGTAGTGGCGCGCCTGGAACTCGCCCGGATCGCCGAACTCGTCGTCCACCTCGTGCCACGGATTGTCGGGGCTCGGCTTCTCGAGATGCTCCCAGTGGTCCTGAAGCGGCAGCCCCTCGTCGAGCGGCAGCAGATAGACGGGCCACAGCAGGATTTGGCGCAGGTGCTTGACGCGCTTCTCTTGATCCATGGCGACCATATCGAGGGTTGGACGTTTCTCTCCACGTGATAACCACGCCCGCTGGCCGGCCTGCAAGCGGCAAACTTCCGCCGGCCGTCATCAAAGCGTCATGGCGGCGGAACTCAGAACAGGATCAGCGACGCGAGACCGAGGAACGCGAAGAACCCGACGCAATCGGTGATCATGGACACGAACACGCCCGAGGCCGGAGCCGGGTCGAGCTTGAGCCGGTCGAGCGCCAGGGGAATGAG
>JAFKKW010000285.1 GCA_017304275.1 Hyphomicrobiales bacterium
GATGTCTTCCGCTGCCGTACGGCCGAGCACGCGCGCCGCCCGCTGCGCGTGCAGGCAGAAACAGGTGTCGCGAACCTGCAAGGTCGTCGCGAATGTCAGGAGAGTCTCGTCGGCCATCGGTTCAGCGTGTTGATATCAACATAATTGTGATGTGTTATAGGCGCCCGCCGCGCTTTACGCACGGCACAATGTTCGAGGAGGAGCGCCATGCCGGAGAAAATTCTGGTCCTCTTGGGCACCAAGAAAGGCGTCTTCATCGCCGAAAGCGCTGCGGCCCGAGACAAATGGCAGATTCGCGGCCCCTATTGCGAGACCTGGCCGATCCATCATGCCATCGGCGACGCCGCCTCGGGCACGATCTATGCCGGCGGCGGCAATGAATGGTTCGGCCCGGCGGTCTGGAAGTCGACCGATCTCGGCGCAACGTGGACGCATTCCAGCGCCGGGCTCAATTACGCCGAGGGTGAGGATCCGGTCGTCGCTGCGTGGAGTCTGGCAAAGGGTGCGGATGCGCTTTACGCGGGCGTCGAGCCGGCGGGACTGTTCAAGAGCACGGACGAGGGCGAGACCTGGACGCATGTGGAGGGGCTTCGCGATCATCCCTCGCGCGCGCACTGGCAGCCGGGCGGCGGCGGTCTCATCCTGCATTCGATCGTGCCGCATCCCGAGGATGCGAGGAAGATCTGGGTCGGAATCTCGTCGGCGGGTGTGTTCCATTCGGCGGACGGCGGCGCCACGTGGGAGCCGCGCAACCGCGGCACGCGCGCCGATTTCAATCCGGAAGACCAGCGTTATCCGGAGTTCGGCCAGTGCGTGCACAATATCGTGCTGGCGCCGGGCGGCTCGGATCGCCTGTATCAGCAGAACCATTGCGGGATGTATCGCAGCGACGACGGCGGCAAGCAGTGGTCGAGCATCGAGGCCGGACTGCCGTCGACGTTCGGGTTTCCGGCCGCCGCGCATCCGCGCGATCCCGATACGCTCTACCTGCTGCCGCTCAACGGCGACGTGCAGGGACGTTTCATGCCGGAGGCGAAGGCCGCCGTCTGGCGGACGCGCGACGGCGGCGCGTCATGGACGGCGCTGCGCGAGGGGTTGCCGCAGCAGAATGCATTTTTCGGCGTCCTGCGGCAGGCTCTGGCGACGGACCGGCTCGAACCGGCGGGCGTCTATTTCGGCACCGGCGGCGGCGGTCTGTTCGCGAGCGCGGACGAGGGCGAGAGCTGGACGTGTCTGGCCCAGCACCTTCCCGTCATCTCATCCGTGGAGACGCTGGTCATCGAAGGATAGCTGTGATGGCGCGGGACGTGGCGAGCGAGGCTGACGGCGAGGCGGCGACCGGAACGGTGTCGGTCGTGTTGCCGCGTGCGCTGCTGGACCTTTTTCCCGGCGTGCCGCGCGAGGTGGAGGTTTCGGCGGCAACGGTCGGCGAGATGATCGGCGCGCTCGAGACGCGCTGGCCCGGCATGCGCGACCGGCTCTGCGATTCCACGCCACGCGTTCGCCGCCACATCAACATCGTCGTCGAGGGGCGGCGCGCTCAGCTCGAGACGCCGCTTCGGGACGGTGGCCGCGTCCATGTGCTGACGGCGATCTCGGGCGGTTGAGAAACTCGAGGCCCCGGCGTCGTGGCCCTAGGCCTCGAGGTACGCTCCGCCGGCCGGGGTGCTCGGCCAGCCGGCGGAAACCTTACCGTCAGGACGTCACTCGGCGGGGCTGGCCGTGAAGCTGCCGATGATCGCCTTGTGATGCTTGGATTCCATGACGAGCTGCCAGCCCAGGAAGACGACGAAGAGGGCCACGACGCCGATGGTGAACGGCACTTCCATTCCGGCGAACGGGTATACGGTCGTGACGTCAGAAAGCTTGCTGAGCGATGTGATGCCAGTCTGCATGATGCTCTCCTTTTCAGTTTGGAAGGTTGTCCAGGGCGCTTCGCGATCGGTGGATGTCCGCGACCTAGAGCTCGGTCTGCAACGACGATTGGAGCGCCGCCGGGC
>JAFKKW010000286.1 GCA_017304275.1 Hyphomicrobiales bacterium
CACCTAAGTCAGAACGGCTCTAGGTGCTCGGTCTGAAGCCGGTCTTGTAGCGCTTCCAATTCGCGACGTAGCGGCCGGCGGCGCCGCCGAAGCGGCGGACGTCCTCAGCCGTGAGCTCGCGCACGATCTTGCCAGGCGAGCCCAGCACCATCGAGCGCGGCGGAATGACCTTGCCCTCGGGGATCAGCGTGTTGGCGCCGACGAGACATTCCTCGCCGATCCTGGCGCCGTTGAGGATGATCGAGCCGATGCCGATCAGGCTGCCGCGCCCAATCGTGCATCCGTGCAACATGACCATGTGGCCGATGGTGCAGTCCTCGCCAATCTCCAGGGGAAAACCGGGATCGGTGTGCAACACGCACCCGTCCTGCACGTTGGAGCGTGCCCCGACGCGGATCAGCTCGTTGTCGCCGCGCAGCACGGCGCCGAACCACACGCTGGCATCGGTCTCGATGGCGACCTTGCCCAGCACGACCGCATTCGGCGCGACCCAGAAGCTGCCGTCTGCCGGCGTGCTCGCGCCGACGCCGTCCAGTTCGAAAAGCGCCATGCTCACGCTTCCTCGAGATCCACGTCCAGGATGGCCATCTGGAACTGATAGGAGGTCTCGCCCTCGTCCACCTCGCGATAAAGCGTGGCGACGAACTCGCCGTTGATGAAGACCTCGGCCATGTCCTCCTTCTTGGGCTGGGGTCGTACCTCGAGCTTCGGAGCGCCGAACGTCTTCTTCAGGTAGGCCTGCAGCTTGGCCAGCTCGTCCTTCTTCACCGCGTGTTCCTTCCCTTCTCGTACTTTTCAATCAGGCCAACCGCACGCTCCGGAGATGCCGTCTGCGGAGCCGCCGGCCTAAAGCATGGCGTAATCGTCAGGTCCCTGCGCCGTATCGTCGGACAAGAACGTCTGATCCATGGAGCGCGCGGGCTCGGCCGTGCCGGCCGGTCCGACGATGCGCGCCGGGATGCCCGCGACCGTTACGTGGGGCGGCACGTCCTGCAGCACGACGCTGCCGGCGGCGATACGCGAGCAGTTGCCGACGTGGATGTTGCCGAGCACCTTTGCGCCCGCGCCGATCAGCACGCCCGAGCCGATCTTCGGATGGCGGTCGCCGCTGACCTTGCCGCTGCCTCCCAGCGTCACGGCATGCAGGAGCGAGCAGTTGTCCCCGACCGTCGCCGTCTCACCGATGACGACGCCCGTGGCATGGTCGAGCATCAGGCCCTTGCCGAGGCGGGCGCCGGGATGGATGTCCACCGCGAACATGCGCGAGCACTGGCTCTGCAGGTAGAGCGCGAAGTCACGCCGGCCCTGGCGCCACAGCTCGTGGGCGAAGCGATAGGTGACGAGGGCGTGGAAGCCTTTGAAATAAAGGAACGGGTCCAGGTAACGCGTGGTCGCCGGATCGCGCTCGAGCACGGCCGAGAGATCGGCGCGGAACGCGCGGCCAAGCTCGGGCTGGGAGTCGAGCACGTCGCGGAACGTGTGTACGATGAGGCCCGCGTCGACGTCCGCATGGCCGAGGCGCTGCGCGATGCGGTGGCAGATCGCATCATCGAGCGTCCCGTGGCTCGCGACCATGGCGTAGATGAAACCGGTCAGGGCGGGCTCGGCGGCCATGGCCGCTTCGGCCTCCTTGCGCAGGCTGCTCCAGATGGCATCGTCCGTGGCGCGCTGCGAGGCCGGCTGACGTTCCGCCTTGCCGGCTAGGGTCTCCTTGGCGCTGCTCATGTCGTCGCTCCTTGCGCCTCGCGGGCAGGCGCCTCGGACGCCACCTCGGCGCGAGGCCGTCCGTTGCCGTAGTATAGGGTCGATACGGCTCCGCCGTCAGATGGTTCTTGCTCCACCGCGGCTAGGGGGTATCGGCGCGGGGGCCCTACGTCAATCCTTAACCGTCTCAAATGGTTCGCACTCTGCTCCGGATCGCCTCCGCGTTGCATGGGATCGGCACGAGCCACACTTGAGGCTTGGCGCCGCGTTGCGCAACGCGCCTCGCCGCCGCA
>JAFKKW010000287.1 GCA_017304275.1 Hyphomicrobiales bacterium
TGCGCGACCTCGCGCGCGACGTGCCCGGCCTGACCATCGGCTCGGCCGAAGGCGGCAACTCTTATGGCGCCTTCGCGATCCGCGGCTTCAAGGCCAACAACGACATCTTCGTCGATAGCATCCGCAATCCGGGCAATCTCATTCCGGACGTGTTCTCGGTGGAGCAGATCGAGATCTACAAGGGGCCGAGCGGCGGCATCGCCGGACGCAGCACGATCGGCGGCGCGGTCAACATCATCTCGAAGCAACCGCACCTCGACCAGAGCTTCTACGAAGTGTCGACGACGGTCGGCACCGACGACACGTTCCGTACCACGATCGATGCGAACCAGGTGCTGACGCCGGATTTCGCCGTCCGCGCCAACCTGATGTACGACCAGCATGACGTCGCGGGGCGCGACGTCACCGACAGCGAGCGTTGGGGCGGCCTCATCTCGGCGACCGCGAAGCCCGCCGACGGGCTCAAGGTGACGCTCGACTACTACCGCTACCGCAATGACGCGACGCCGGACTGGGGCGTGCCGGTGCGCAACGTCGACCATGTTCCGGTGACCGAACTCGGATTCCCGCGCGATCTCTGGGTCGGCATGAAA
Organism: Hyphomicrobiales bacterium; assembly: GCA_017304275.1. Taxonomy (GTDB): domain Bacteria; phylum Pseudomonadota; class Alphaproteobacteria; order Rhizobiales; family Hyphomicrobiaceae; genus Hyphomicrobium_C. The sequence continues at coordinate 594 of JAFKKW010000287.1, forward strand.
GGGCTCGACTTCTTCAAAGAGGACGCCGACATCGGCACCGCGACGGTGGTGGCGAAACTTGCCGACGGCGTGACGCTGACCAACCGATCGCGCATCGGCGAGAGCAGTGTCGACTACGTCGCGACGTCGATGGAAGGCTATCCCGACGTGCACCATCCCAACCGGGATCAGACCGCCAACATCTATGCCAACCAGACCGAGCTCAACGTCAAGTTCGAGACGGGGAGCTTCAGGCACGACATGGTCGCGGGCATCGAGGTCAGCCGCGAGGAGATCAGCCGGTCCGGCTACAATGTTCCCACCTGCACCGACACCAATCCGAATGCTGCGACCCAGACTGCCTGTGCGAACGCCGGAATTCCGCTTAACCCGCGCCCATTCCCCGGCGGCTTGTATAACCCTGCGTACCGGGACGTCATCCTGGGCAAGGGCAAGGTCTACGACGCCACGATCGACACGATCGGAACCTACATCAGCGACACGGTGCATCTCACGGACCAATGGATCGTCAACGGCGGCGTGAGGTTCGACGACTTCGAGCGCGACCAGGTCGGCGGAACGGGCGCCGCGGGCACCACGAACCCGGCGGACAACACGGCGAAGGTGCAAGAGGACCTGTTTAGCTGGAACGTCGGCATCGTCTACAAGCCGATCCCCATCGCAAGCGTCTACGCGGCGTACGGCACGTCGGAAAGCCCCATCGGAAGCGAGCTTGATTCGACCGGCGCCCAATACAACGGCATCAGCCCCACGCTCGTCGACGTACCGCCGCAGGAGGCCCGCAGTGTCGAGGTCGGCACGAAGTGGGAGCTGTTCGACCGGCGCCTGCTCGCGACGGCGGCTCTGTTCCAGACCGACGTGGATCACGCGCGGACGAATGACGGCGTGACCGCAGCGGACGACACGAACGCCTTCGCCGGCAAGTACCGTGTGCGCGGCATCGAGCTCAGCGTGGCCGGCAACATCACCGACGACTGGAGCGTGTTCGGCGGGCTGGTGCTGCTCGACACCGAGGTCCTGAAATCCAGCACCACGCAAGATGTAGGGCGGCGGCTCGCAAACATTCCGCTTACCCAGTTCGCGCTGATGTCGAAATACCGGCTGACGGACAAGCTATCGGTCGCGGGCTCCGCGACGTACGGCGGGGAAGTCTACGGCGGTCATCTCGCCGCCAACGCCGCAAACAACCATACCGTCGACTGGTGGCGCTTCGACGCGTTTGCCGAATACCAGCTCACCGACAACATCGAGGTCGAGGTGTCGGGGCTCAACCTCACGGATGAGCTTTATTACGACGCGATCTATCAGGCGGCCGACACCTTCGCTTTCGTTGCGCCGGGGCGTGCGGGCTACCTGACGGTGAAGTGGAAGTACTGATGCGCGCGGGGTCGCGCGC
>JAFKKW010000288.1:0-1795 GCA_017304275.1 Hyphomicrobiales bacterium
GGCGTGGCCGGCCTGATCGGTCCTGTGCAGTGCGCCGGAGTGCCTGTCATGCCCGCGGTGCAGATGGCCGACTACGCGGCGGCCTCCTACGCCACCATTGCCGTGCTCGCCGCCTACATCCAGCGTCAGCGCTCAGGTCGTGGCCGACACCTGGACATCGCGCTCTACGACAGCACCGTGGCGTTCTCGAATATCGTGCTGGCGAGCGCCATCTCGACCGAATGTTTCGCGGACAAGTGCATCCTGCGGTATCTGGCGGGATGCGCAGCCGTGGGTGCCGTCGCCGGGATCTTCGTCGGACTGAGGCTGGCAAGGCAGTCGACCAACGCCGATGCCCCGCCCCCGCTAGGGCGATAGCCAGACCCGACATGCGCTATGGCGTGCGAACAGGGCGCCATATAGGTTGTGCGGCCCTCATGACGGCACTTTCAACGCTGACGCGCCGTTTGTAGTTGCTTCAGGCTTTGTGCACCGCCGGCGGCCCGCTCGGCTCGGTTGCGTGCTTCCAATGCCCCAGCGGCTCGTGGGCCAGGCTGGCATTGTAATAGCGCCGATCGTCCGTCACCTCACGCCCGAGCCACGCCGGCAGATGGATGGGCTGGTCGGCCCGTTCGAGCTCGACCTCGGCGATGGTGAGGCCTTCGTTGTCGCCCGAGAAGACGTCGACTTCCCAGACCAGGCCTTCGTGCGGCACCAGATGGCGCACCTTCTCGATGACGGCGCCTTCGGCGAGAGCCATCATCTGCCGAGCGTCATGGACTGGGATCGGATACTCGAGCTCCAGGCGCGAGCGTCCGTGCGATGCGGCCTTGATTGTGAGCCATGCGAGATCGGTGCCTTCGAGCCGCACGCGCACACTCGATCGAGTTCCGGTAGAGAGGTAGAACTGTACCAGGGATCGCTTTGCAGTCGCATGTGGTCTCCACATGTCCGAGACCACAAGAAACTTGCGCTCGATCTCCAATGGCATAGGCCGCCTCCACCGCTTCGAGCGTCTTGCGTCGAGCGCACCCCGCCGCCCACCCCATGTGGATGAAATGGGGCGCGGTGCCGCAAGCCTCAAGCCGCGCGGCGAGGAGTCTCGGCCTGCGGAGCAGCTTCCGGCTGAGGGGCAGCCCCGGGCTGCTGCCGCGTGTGGATCGACATCGCTGCATGCCGCGCGCAATAAGGACGGCCGAGCGTCTTCTGCTCGCCGCAAAAATGGAAGTCGGGCGACAGCGGGTCGCCGAACGGCCAACGGCAGTCGTCCGCGAGCAGCGTTTCGACTGTCTTTCTTTGCTTGTGCGGGATGTTCGACGGGGGATCGACGCGCAGAGGCGCCGGTAGGCTGGGGGTGGCTTTCATCCCGTCTTGTAACACAGCCGCTTGCATTTGTCGTGCGGCGCTTGAACACCCCCTTTTTTGGGGGGTGTCCGCTCATATTGAGCAGTTATCCGCTTCTCTCTTATTTAGGCCGTTCATAGACTTGGTCGGGAGGCGTGGCTTCGGCGGCCAAAGAGGACAGTGCTTCGTTCAGGCCCATGACCGATTGATCCTGCGAGCCCAGGCGGCGGATGGAGACCTTCTTCTCCTCGGCCTCGCGCTTGCCGACGACCAGGATCACCGGGACCTTGGCGAGCGAATGCTCACGGACCTTGAGGTTGATCTTCTCGTTGCGCAAATCGCTCTCCACGCGCAGGCCCGCGGCGCGCGCCTTCTCGACGACCTCAAGCGCGTAATCGTTGGCATCCGAGACGATCGGCGCGACGACGACCTGGAGCGGTGCGAGCCAAAGCGGGAAGTGGCCGGCGTAGTT
>JAFKKW010000288.1:1805-3787 GCA_017304275.1 Hyphomicrobiales bacterium
GTGGCCGGCGTAGTTCTCGATCAGGATACCCGTGAAGCGCTCCAGCGAGCCGAACATGGCGCGGTGGATCATCACCGGCGTCTTCTTCTGCGAGTGCTCGTCGATGTAGAAGGCGCCCAAGCGGCCCGCGAGGTTGAAATCCACCTGCGTCGTGCCGCACTGCCATTCGCGGCCGATGGCATCCTTCAGCACGTATTCGAGTTTCGGCCCGTAGAACGCGCCCTCGCCCGGGTTGATCGCCGTCCTGATGCGGCCGTTCGAGCGCTTCGTCACTTCATCGAGCACGTCGCCCAGCGCCTTTTCGGCCTTGTCCCACAGCTCGTCGGCGCCGACGCGCTTCTCGGGGCGCGTCGAGAGCTTGATGAAGATGTCCTCGAAGCCGAAGTCGTTGTAGATCGACAGCATCAGATCGTTGATCTTGAGGCATTCCTCCATGATCTGATCTTCGGTGATGAAGATGTGCGCGTCGTCCTGCGTGAAGTGGCGCACGCGCAGCATGCCGTGCAGCGCGCCCGACGGCTCGTAGCGATGCACCTTGCCGAACTCGGCGATCTTCAAGGGCAGGTCGCGGTAGCTCTTCAGGCCGTGCTTGAAGATCTGCACGTGACCCGGGCAGTTCATGGGCTTGCAGCAGAACACGCGCTCATCGGGGAGCACGGTCGTGAACATGTTCTCGCCGTAGTTCTCCCAGTGACCCGAAAGCTCCCAGAAGTGCTTCTCCATCATGTCGGGCGTGTTGACTTCCTGGTAGCCCTCGCGGTCGAGGCGGCGGCGCATATAGCCGATCAGCGTCAGGAACAGCGTCCAGCCCTTCGGGTGCCAGAAGACGGAGCCCGGCGCTTCCTCCTGAAAATGGAACAGGTCCATCTCGCGGCCGAGCTTCCTGTGGTCGCGCTTCTCGGCTTCCTCGAGACGGTGCAGGTAGTCCTTGAGCTCGTCCTCCGTCGCGAAGGCCGTGCCGTAGATGCGCTGAAGCTGCGGGTTGTTGCTGTCTCCGCGCCAGTAGGCACCGGCGAACTTCATGAGCTTGAAGGCTTTGCCGATCTGGCCCGTCGACGTCATGTGCGGGCCGCGGCAGAGGTCGAGCCAATCGCCCTGCTTGTAGATCTTGAGATCCTCGCCAGCGGGAATGGCGTCGACCAGCTCGATCTTGAAATTCTCGCCCTTGTCGCGGAAGAACTGCTTCGCCTTCTCGCGCGACCAGAACTCTTTCGTGAAGGGAGCGTTCTTCTGGATGATCTCCGCCATCTTCTTTTCGATGCGCGGAATGTCCTCGGGCTCGAACGGCTGCTGCTTGGCGAAGTCGTAGAAGAAGCCGTTCTCGATCACCGGGCCGATCGTCACCTGCGTGCCGGGCCAGAGGCTCTGCACGGCCTCGGCCATCACGTGCGCGGCATCGTGCCGGATCAGCTCGAGCGCCTCCGGGTCCGTGCGGGACACGAACTTGATGGATGCATCTTTCGTGATGGGGTCGGCGAGGTCGGACAGCGCGCCGTCGAGGCTCATGGCCACCGTGCGCTTGGCCAGCGACGGGGAGATCGACTTGGCGATCTCGAGACCCGTCGTTCCGGCGGCGACCGAGCGGGTCTTGCCGTCCGGGAACGTGATCGTGACTTCGGAAGCAGCGTCCGACATAGCGTCTCTCCTCTCACTCGCGGCATACCGATCCGCGTAAGACAGGCGCTTAAATCGGGCGAGTTCCGCGTAAAGTCAAGCGAAGGCGTGGGAAACGGGGCGCATCCATGCTGAAAATCCGTTGGCTGCCTTGACTCAAATCCCGACTCCGCAACTTCTGGCGGCAGAGGGATCCCATGGCTTTTGTTCGCCGCCGAATTTCGGCTTCCGCGCCTTGTCTTGCGGGGTTTGCACTCGCGGCGACGATCGTGGCGGCTTCCGGCAGCGCGGCGGCGCAGACGGTGCCCGGCTTCACCGTCGAAGCCGAAGGGCAGCGGGTTTTCGGGGCCTCGGATTTCGAAGCCGGG
>JAFKKW010000289.1 GCA_017304275.1 Hyphomicrobiales bacterium
GCGCGACATTGCCGCCGTGGCCGAACTCGGCGATGCCGGACACGGCCCGCACCTCGATCAACGACCCGCCCTTGAAATCGACGCCATAGTTGAATCCGTTGACGAGGATAATGCCGAGTGAGAGCGCCGACATGATGATCGACGCGGCAACACACACGAGCTTGTACTTCATGAACGGCAACCGCGTGCCGTGCGGAAAGAAGTCGTTACCCTTGAAGTCGGGTACCAGAAACATGGGGGCTGACCTTCCCTAGATCGGAACCGAGACCGAAGTCGTGCGCTTGCTGCCCCTGGTGGCGCTCTTGAGCCACATGGCGACGAGCAGGCGCGTGACCGTGACCGCCGCGAACACGGACGTGAGAATGCCGAGCGTCAGCGTCACCGCGAAGCCGCGGATCGGACCCGAGCCGAGCCAGAACATGATGACGGCGGCGGCAAGCGTCGTGAGCTGACTGTCGAGAATTGTGACGAACGCGCGCTGGAAGCCCGTTTCGATGGCGCCGACGGGGGTCCGGCCGGCTCGAAGCTCCTCACGGATACGCTCGTAGATCAGCACGTTGGCGTCGACCGCCATCGCGATCGTCAGCACGAAGCCGGCGATGCCGGGCAGCGTCAGCGTCGTGCCGATCATCGACATCAGCGCCAGAATGAGAATGCCGTGCACGAGCAGACCGAGGACGGCATAGACACCGAACGTGCCGTACGCCAGCACCGTCAGGACGGCGGTCGCAATCATGCCGATGAGTCCGGCGAGCTTGCCCGCCTCGATGCTGTCGGCGCCGAGCGACGGCCCGACCGTACGCTCCTCGACGATGGTCAGCTTCGCCGGCAGCGCGCCGGAGCGAAGCTGAATGGCGAGGTTGTTGGCGCTCTCCACCGTGAAGTTGCCGGAGATCTGGCCCGAGCCGCCGAGGATGGCCTCGCGGATCACCGGCGCCGAGATCACCTTGCCGTCGAGCACGATGGCGAACGGCTCGCCCACATGCGTCTTCGAGAAGTTGCCGAACTTGCGCGCGCCCGACTGGTTGAAGCGGAAGCTGATGATCGGCGCATTGGTCTGGCTGTCGAACGCCGGCTGGGAATCGACGAGATCGTCGCCCTGCACCACCGGAACCTCCTGCAGCACATAGGCCGCCTGATAGCCTCGCTCCGACTCGTCGGCCTCATAGATCTTGTAGCCGGCGGGCGGCCGCGACGCCTGCGCCTCCTCGGCCGAGACCGTCGGGTGCACGGCATGGAACGAAAGCTTCGCGGTCTTGCCGATCAGCTCCTTGAGCTGGCGAGTGTCCGAAAGCCCGGGATACTGCACGAGCACGCGGTCGCGCCCCTGCTGCACGACCGTCGATTCCGCCGTGCCGAGCGCGTTGACCCGCCGGTTGATGGTCTCGATCGAGGCGGCGGCTGCATGAGTGAGCCGCTGGTCCATGCCGTAGGCCGTCGGCTTGACAAGAATGACGCCCGGCTCGCTGCCGCGCTCGACTTCGGTATCGTTGCCGCTGGTCCCCAGAATGACGTTGCCCACCGGCTGCACGAGCTTGCGAAGCTCCATGAGTGCCGCCTCGGCGTCCTCCGGCTTCACGAGCCGCACCTGCACCGCGTCGTTGGCGATGCCGATGGCGGAGAAGCCGATCTTCGCGTCGCGCAACGTCCGGCGCGCGTCCTCGCGCAGCGTGTTGAGCCAGTCTGTCCGCAGCTCCTTCTGGTCGAGCGCGAGAAGAAGATGCGCGCCGCCCTGCAGGTCGAGGCCGAGCGGCATCTGCCGCTTGGGCAGGAAATCCGGCCACGACTCGAGCGTCTCCTTGGAGACGAAGTTCGGCAGCGCGAACAGGAAGCCGATGAAAATCGTCCCCAGGATCGAAATGATCTTCCAGCGCTCGAAATGCAGCATGTCGAAGCGAACCTTCCGCTAGGAGCATTTTGGGCCGGGACCGCTTCCGACGAGCCCGGCGCCGCCTGCCTTACTTCGCGACTGACGCGTCC
>JAFKKW010000328.1 GCA_017304275.1 Hyphomicrobiales bacterium
AAACTTGGGCAGAATACAACAACAAATAATTTCTCTCATCCGATATTCCCAATTTGGCCACAAACTTGTTTTGCTGGCGCGAACCTCGCGTGCTGCGGTGCGCAATATCGCGATCAGCTTGAAAATTATTATTATTATAATTCAATTATTTAGTTCATTTTTCGGAAGCTGGGCCGCAAAGACCCGCCTAATAGGATGTACACGTACCGATGCCGCAACCTCACCGCGTCAAGCCATTTTTGTTGCTAATTAGCCACAGATCTTTGTTGGTGATTTTTATGAGCAGAGCTTAAACGCGCCTGGCCGTCGATGCGCGCACCCCATCGAACAGACGAAGCTGACGCTCGTCCTGTCCCTTGGTCTCGTGGGCCAGCTGCTCGATGCGCTCGAACGGCACCTGCTCGGCCTCGATCAGCGATCGTTGCGCCTTCATCGAGCGCACAAGACCTTCCTGCACGAGATGGAATTCGCCGACGGTCTGGCCCGGCAGCACGGCGGCGGGATCGAGCCCGCTTTCGCTCTGGAAGGCGGCCTTGAGCTTCCTCAGTGCCGTATCCTCGCGTACGCGGCCGATGAACCAGCTCGTGATCTGATCGCGCGACTTGTAGTCGAGGTCGCCCGGTGACTGGGTGGCGAGCATCAGGCCCAGACCGGCCGAGCGGGCGCGCTTCAACAGACTCTGCAGCGGCTCGGCTGTGGCGGGCTTGGCGTTGGCCGGGATGTAGAGGTCGGCTTCGTCGAACATGACGACGGCCTGCAGCTCGTCGTTCGGGTTGCGCTGGCAGAAGCGCAGCGCCTCGGACAGGAACTGAGACACCCAGAACAGGATGTTCTCGTTGTCGCCGAGGAAGCCCGTGTAGATGACCGACAGGCGCGTGCGGCCGTCGCGCGCGAACGGGCCGAGGCCCAGCAGGGCGTCCATGCGGAGGCTCTCGCCGCCGCCCTCGAACAGCGCGGCGTTGCGGTGACGGAGGCTGTCGAGCTGCGCCACGAGATCGCGGCGGATCTTGCCTGAGGGGTCCATGCGCTGCGTGAGGTCGGTGAGCTCGGCGTCCTCGTCCTCGAGCAGCGCGATCAGGTCGGCCAGCGTCACCTCGCGGCTGTGGCGGGAGCCGAGAATGCGAAGCGCGACCGAGAGCGTGCCCGACTGCTTCTGGTGGGTTGCGGAGTTCTTCAAGTGCAGCATGTCGCCGAGCGCGGCGGCGGAGAGGTTGGCGAGCAACTGCTGCTCGTGATCGGGGAGCTCGTTGATGCCGTTCGGCAGCAGCGTGATCGAAATCGGGCGGCCCGAGGAGCGGCCCGGCGTGTAGACCGCGACGTCGATGGCGTCGGCCAGGCGCTCGCGCTCGCCGCGGCGCTCGCCATACTCGTCCTCGTTGGCGCGCCAGACGTCCGGGTTGGCGTAGCTGCAGAGGTCGCCCTTGCGGTCGATCAGGACGGCCGGGATCCCCTTCAACAGAAGCTGCTCGATCAGACACAAGGCGAGCGTGGTCTTACCGGAGCCGGAGCCGCCGAGCACCGCGGCGTGGCGCTTCAGCACGTTCATGTTGAGGCTTACGGGCTTGCCACTGCGGCCGTTCTCGCGGCCGGCCAGGATGCTGGTGCCGTGCGCCCCGGTCTCGTCGAGGATGACGGAGAGCGGCAGCTCGTCGTCGTTGGCGGGCAGCGGCTCGGTCGTTCCCTCGCCAAGCGACCACGGCGGGGGCAGCGCCGGGTCCGAGCCCCGGGCGGCGACCGGTGCCGGCGTGACGGCGGCAGTTTCCGCCCCCGCCTCGACCTCGCGCGACACACGCGGCAGCGTGCGCCCGAGCAGATCGAGGCGCAGGATGTTGATGATCGAGATGATGTTCGACAGAAGCTTGGCGTCCTCGAACCAGGCGCGGAAGCCGGGGTCGTTCTTATAGTGCGCCTGGAATTCGCGCACCATCATCATGCGCTCCCACTCAGGGATCGGGATCGTGAACAGCCGTCCGCCGCCCTCGCGGAACTTGCGGAAGGCCTGCGCGGTCTGGTTCTTCTTGTTCGGCGGATAATCGCTCGCGCGCAGCATGACGCAGGTCTTACCCGCGGTCATGGGCAGCACCTTGTCGAGCTGGCGCTTCAGGCCGCCGCCCTGCGTCGGGCGGTTGCAGAGGAAGACGCGCAGCTCGCTCATGTGACCGGACTTATGCGTCACGCGGACATCGATGCCCGGCACTTCGTCCGAGACCTCGAGACGGCCGACGCTGAGCTTGATGGCGCTGCCCCACTCCTCCCTCGCCAGCGAGAGCGCGGTGGCGAACACGTCCATCAGCTCGTTTTCGTCGGAGGGAATCTCGGCTTCGGAGGCCGACTGGAAGCGCTCCCAGGCGTCGCGGTAGTCGACGGACGGGGCCAGCGGGCGCGATGCGTCGTTTGCGTCGGGATTGCCAAAGATGCCGCCGAGTACGGAGGCGAGCGTCGATGTCCACGAGCCCTGATCGGCGGCGGGCTCGTCGTCGCCCTCGGGTGCGGTCTTGTCGCGCAGGCGGCTCTGGGCGTGCTCCAAGAGGCGGCGCGTCGAGAGGCCGCCGAACTCCTCGAAGAAATCCGGGCCGAAGTATTGCGCCGGGTCGGGGAAGCCCAGGCCGGCACCGCGCTCCGCCATGTGCTCGAGGCGCTTGGCGATGATCAGTCGCGCCTCCTCCGGCGTGCGCGTCTCGAGCAGCGGCACGGGGCCGGACTTCTCGATGCGGTCGACGTAGGACTGGGCGAGGACGCCGCGCACCTGCCCGTAGAAGTCCTCGAGGCAGGAGATGATGATGATCGCGTTCGGCAGGCGGTTGGCGATCTGGATCAGATCGCGGGCGGCCTTCTGGAAGCGCTCCTCGGCGTCGTCGAAGAAACGAAGGTCCTCGACCTGATCGATCGAGAAGACGAGGGCGGCGCGCTCCACCGTCCACATCAGCGTGCCGAGCGCGGTGATGATGTCGAAGGCGCGGTCCTCGCCGGTGTTGGGATCGAGCGCGGCGACGGCCTGGTGCGCGAGCGCGGTCAACTGGCGGCCGAACAGGTACTGGCGGATGCGCTGATCGATGCGCGGGTCCTTGCGCTCGAGATAGAGGAGCGCGCGCACGATGTTGATGTCGAGCTCGAGGTCGCGAAACTTCGGGCTGGCGACGATCTCGTCGGCGAGGCGCAGGACGAGGGTCGCCAGCTCCTCGTCGGAGAGCGAGCCGTCGCGCAGCCGTTTGAGATCGGCCTTGGGCAACACGTCGGAATCGCCGACCAGATGCGCGGTCAGACGCGAGAGGCCGCTTTCGCCATCGTTGTCCGGATCGTACGGCTTCTCCAGCGAGTGCACGAGGCGGCGCAGGTAGTAATCGGCGTAGTTGGAGACGTCCGGCGTCATCTGGGCATAGCCGAAGTAGGCCTTGCCTTCGCGATGGGCTGTGGTGCGAAGGGCGCGCAGGAGATGCGTCTTGCCAGCGCCCGATTGTCCGTGGAACAGCAGGATGCGCGACTGGGTGGCCGCGCCGCCCTGGCCGCTCGTCACCTGCGCGAGCAGATCGGCGAACTTGCGGCGCGCCTTGATATGCACCTCCGGGACGTCGACGGGATCGGCCCGCCAGATATCGTCCTCCCAGGTGATGCTGTGCTCAAAAGCCTGGGACAGCTTGTCGGTGCTGCCGGCTTCGACGAGGTCGTGCTGCATGCGTGAACGGTCTCCAACGCAATCCAAATTGAGCGGGGGGCTACTCCTCGACCCGCACGAAATGCCAAACGGTGTTCTTGTAGGGGACCGCCGAGCTCTCGAGGTCCTTCATGCTCTTCTTGTCCTTGAGGTCGGCGTTCGCGAGCACGACGGCGCCGGCGCGGTGCGCCTCGGCCAGCATGCATTTGAACTCGATCTCGGAGACCTCCCACGACGGCTGGCCGACGCGGATGTTCTCCCAAACGTGCGAAATGAAGGCCTTGCGGCTTCCCGCCCAGCCTTCGGCGCGCGCGGCGGCGGCCTGCTTCACGGCGCGCGCGAACTCGGCGAGATCGGGGCGCGACGACCGGGGTGGCGCGGGCGCGGGCGGTGCCGGATCGTTGGCAGCGGGCTGCAAGGCGGCGGGCGCAGCGACGCGAACCGGCATGACCGCCGGGCGCTCGCTCTCACCTTCGGACGACGCGGCTTCGAGAGCGCGAGCGCCGAGGCTACGCAGGATGCCGAGTCGGAGACCATCGAGCGTCGCATCCTTGGCGCCGGCGTGCTCGGCCGCAAGCTCGGCAATCAGCTTGGCGTCGGTCGAAAAGGCACGCGGGCTCCGCGACAGCTGTCCGGCCAGCAGGCGCCCCGCCTTGGCCGAGAGCGCTGAGCCCTTGCCGATGCCTGCCTTGATGCGGTTGCCGAACGCGCGCTCGAGCGCCACGACGGCGAGCTGGGCGCGCAGCTTGGTGGGCGCCACATTCTTTTTCACCGAGAGCCCGAAGGCCTTCTGCACGATCAGCGTGCGCAGCCCCTCGACGCGGGCCAGCGGCTTCAGGCGCGCGGCGGTTTCCTTTTCGAGACCCAGTCCCTTGGCGATGAGCGCGATGTCGCGCAACTGCGTCCAGGGCGCGGGCTCCCAGGTCTTCTGGCCGAGGTAGCGGGCGGCGGCCGCCAGACCGGTTTCGGTCAGAGACAGCCGGTTCTTCACCTCGGCGGCGAGACCGCCGGCGATGAGCAGGCCGACCTCCTTCTCAGCGAGGCGGCGCCAATCGGCAGGCGACAGTTTATGGGTGAAGAGCGGCGCGAGATCCGTCGCCACTGCGGTGCGCGTCGCGCCGCCTTCCGCGGCCAACCTGACCAAAATCAGGTGACCGGTCGCGGAAACGCCTCCGCGCCGCGGCCCGGCAAGGGGGGCATCGCTCACTAGCGCCGACATTTCGCACGTCTCCTTCCCTGGGCTGAAGATGACGAGAAGCCGTACGCGCGAATCACCGGCTCGATTCGGGAAGCATGAGTCAGAATGCCTTGAGATCCAAGGGATTCGGAGGCACGCATGGCTCATTTTTTGACGTGTTGCATAGGCGCGTCATCAAATTTGCCGGGCGCCCTTCCCCCGCCCCATTGGCGACACCTTCGTCCGCAGAATAGTGAGCTGGCGTCGGGGGATGCAGACTTGGGGGTTGATCGCGGCACGCATTCCCTGCGGCGACTCATCCGGTAAACCGGACCTTAATATTAACGACGGGTTAACCCCTTGCTGCGATGTTGGCTCGTTACCGCGCGTAAACCTGCGGGAGTTTCGGGAATGTATCGCGTCGCCCATGCTATCCCTCTGGCGGTCCTTATGGCCGCCTCTCTCGCGCTCGGAGCTTGCAGCGTCAACTCGGGCGCGATCTCGTCCGGCTTCGCCGATACGGGCGATACGGCATCCCTCAACCCCGCCGGCGGCTCGGGCTTCGGGTCCGCGACCGGGTCCATCGACCGCAGCGCGCGCTCCTCGCTCACCGGCTCGAGCAGCGGCACACAGGTCGCCGCCTACTCTCCCGACAAGGCACCCAAGGGCTCCTACGAGAAGGCACCGCGCGGCGCGCTCGCCGATCGCGACTATTCCGGCACCGCTCTCAATCCCGATCGGGCGCGTGACCTGATCAACCAGTACCGCGCCGAGAACGGCCTGAAGCCGCTCCGGCTCAACGCCGCGCTGACGGACGCCGCGAAGGAGCACAGCCGCGACCTCGCCAAGTGGGATCGCATCTCGCATTACGGCTCGGACGGCTCGAACCCGTGGGACCGCGTCAAGCGCACCGGCTATAAGCCGAAGCTTGCAGCAGAGAACGTCGGCACGGGGCAGGCCTCGTTCAACGAGGTGCTCAAGGGCTGGAAGGAAAGCCCCGGCCACAACAAGAACCTCCTGCTCTCGGATGCGCGCGAGATGGGCCTTGCGCTCGTGCAAGACCCGAAGACGGAGTTCAAGTCGTTCTGGACGCTGGTGATCGGCAGCGCGATGTAGCGCTCACTTCTTCGCGCTTTTCCCCGCTTCCGCGGTCGCCTCGGCAGGCTCGTCCTTCAGCGTGAACTGCAGCAGCAGCGTGCGCTGCAGGAAGCGGTTGAAGTTGTCGTCCGACATCAGCGTGATGACCGTCTCGCCGTCCTCACCGGTGGATAGGGCGAGCGCTTCCAGATTGTCGATCTCCGCATTGGCGTTGTTGGCTTCGAGCAGAACCTCACCCATCGCCGTCCCGCCGGGCTTGATGCCGTCCGGCTCGAGCAGGCGCAGGCGCACTTTCAAGCCCTCGAGCCAGCGGAAGCGGCGCTCGACGATGAGGACGCTGCCGTCCGCAAGGCTCGCGGCGTCGGTAATGCTGAAGCCCTCGACGTCCGGAACGGTGAAGCCGCGCGGCGTTCCGCCAATCCAGATCCAGCCGCGATGCACCTTCTCTCCGCGCAGCGGATTTTCGGCGAAGGCGACGATCGCGCCCTTGCGCGGGCCGCCAGCGAGAACGGCCAACGCTTCGATGCCGTCCATGCGCATGCGCGCGGCTTCCTTGGGCATGGTCAGGTAGGAGGTCGGCTTGCCGAGGCCTTTCGCATCGATCGGGAAGATGCCGATGCGGTGGACCTGCTCGAAGGCGATCAGGGCGGTGCCTTTCTCGGGCGTGCCGCTCAGAAGCCTGATCGCCTCGGCGTCGCGATCGCGCTGTCTGGCGAGCGGCTTTCCCTTCAGGTTGGCGAGCGCGCCGATGCGAACGGAGCGAAGCGCGCGCGGCCGGGTGGCATCGTAGACAAGCTCGCCCGTCATCCAGGTTCCGGAGTCGGACACGGCGACGATGCGCGTGCCGTCTGGGCTCAACGCCAGGCCGGACCAGCCGCCGAACAGCGTCGAGAACGAGGCCAGCTCGAGGCCGCCGCGCCATTCGAGCCTCGGGCTTATCGCAGGCGTGCCGGCGCCTTTGGCGAAGCTCGCGATGGGGCGAGCCGTCACCTCGATCTCCTGGGTCGCGACATTCGCGGTGTCGGGTTTCAGTTGGGCCGTCGCCGCACCGGCGGCGGCGAACGAAAGCGCGACAGCACACGCGGCGGCAAACAGCCTGCTGCGTTGAACACGCGCGTGGCGACTGATCTGCCTTACTTCAACGTCGCGCATGTGGAAACTGGCGTGGGTGCCGGCCTGCGCCGGCATGACGTCAGGTGTGTGGCGATCCGCTTCAGCAAAACCAACATTATACCGACGCAGGCCGGCACCCACGCAAGCTTGCCAGGAGTGCGCCGGTCTTGATGGTTTCATCGTTCGGTGATCCGGAGAAGACGAAGACCCGAGATCGCTCGCGGTCTCAGTGCAAACGACGGGCCGGGCCGCGTGCGCGCTTCGGCGGGGCCTTCGGCGTTTCCTCGAACAGCTCGACCAGCTTGTCGGTCATGGCGCCGGCAAGCTCGCTCGGGTCCGAGATGGTGACGGCGCGCGCGTAGTAGCGCGTCACGTCGTGTCCGATGCCGATGGCGATCAGCTCGACCGGCGACCGCTGCTCGATCTCCTCGATCACCTTGCGCAGGTGCTGCTCGAGGTAGCTGCCGGAGTTCACCGACAGCGTCGAATCGTCGACGGGCGCGCCGTCGGAGATCATCATCAGGATGCGACGCTGCTCCGGGCGTGCCATCAGGCGTGCGTGCGCCCAGGCCAAGGCCTCGCCGTCGATGTTCTCCTTGAGCAAGCCTTCGCGCATCATCAGCGCGAGCGAGCGCTTGGCGCGGCGCCAGGGGGCGTCGGCCGTCTTGTAGATGATGTGCCGGAGATCGTTGAGACGGCCGGGCGCGGCGGGCTTGCCCGCGGCAAGCCAGTCCTCGCGCGACTGACCGCCCTTCCAGGCCCGTGTGGTGAACCCCAGGATCTCGACCTTCACGCCGCATCGCTCGAGCGTCCGCGCCAGGATGTCGGCGCAGCAGGCCGCCACCATGATCGGCCGGCCACGCATCGACCCCGAGTTATCGAGCAGCAATGTGACGACCGTATCGCGGAACTCCGTATCGCGCTCGCGCTTGAAGGAGAGCGGATGCATGGGGTCGGTGACGATGCGCGTGAGCCGCGCGACATCGAGCTGACCTTCCTCGAGGTCGAAGTCCCAGGCGCGGTTCTGCTGTGCGAGCAGGCGGCGCTGCAGACGGTTGGCAAGGCGCGCGACGACGCTCGCCAGCGATTTCAGCTCCTTGTCGAGGAACATGCGCAGGCGCTCCAACTCCTCGGGATTGGAGATGTCCTCCGCCGCGACCTCCTCGTCGTAGGCGCGCGTGTAGACCTTGTAGCCGAAGGGCTCGGGGTCATCGAGCACCGACGCGTTGGGACGCCAGGGCTCGGACGTTTCGATGCCGTCCGGCTCGTCGGCCTCGCTGTCGAAGTCCTCGCGGTCGGGGGTCTCGGAGGCTTCCTGCGCTTCGCCGGCCTCGCCCTCGCTGCGCTCCTGCTCGTGCTCCTCCGCGCCGCTCTCGCCGCCCTCGTCCTCGCTTTCGGCCTCGGCCTCGCCGGCGTTCGGCTGCTCCTCGACGGTCTCCTCGCTTTCGTCGGCCTGGCCCTCGGCCAGATCGTCGGCAAGGTCGAGCGCCTTCAGCAGGTCGCGCACCAGACGGCCGAAGCCTTCCTGGTCCTCGGCGAGGCTCTGCATGCGGCGGAACACGCTCTCGGCCTTCTCCTCGAGGTGCGGGCGCCAGAGGTCAACCATGGCGCGCGCGGCCTCGGGCGGCGCCCGTCCCGTCAGCCGCTCGCGCACGAGGAGGGCGAGCGCGCTTCCGAGCGGCGCATCGTTGCGATCGGCGATCTGCGCGAAGCGGCCGTGGCCGAACTCGTCCTCGCACTTGGCCGCAAGGTTGTCGGCCATGCCGCTCATGCGGTTGGCGCCCAACGCCTCGACGCGGGCGCGCTCCATGGCCTCGAACACCTCGCGCGCGGGACCGGACGGGGGCGCGAGACGGCGGTGCACGGCATCGTCGTGGCAGGCTGCGGTGAGTGCCAGACTGTCGGCCCAGCCGCGCAGAACGGCGATCTCGCCCTTGCTCGGCACGCGCGCCGGCTCGGCGAGGCGGACGTGCTTGCCTTCGAGCGCGGGCTTGGTCGGGCCGTAGCTGACCTCGACCTCCGGATCACCGGCGATGGCGCGCACGCAAAGACCGAGCACGCGCTTCAGCGGCTCGGACGGCGTCTCGCGGCGTTTGGGACCCTGGCTCATTGCGGTCTGTCAAAATGCTCGCGCCTTGCGAGGCGACGCCATTCCCTGTCCTCGACCTGCTCCCTGGCCTCAAGGTTGCCGCGGCGGACCTTCACGAGGCCGATCCAGATGCCGAGCGCCGCACCGGCCGCAACGCCGAGAACGACGTTCTCCTGGTGGGAATTGTCGGGCAGCGCGGAACTCATCAGGAGGGCGATCACGACCGATCCGAAAAACGCGCCGAGCACGGCCAGCAAGAGGCAGAGCAGCGCCGTGCCGAGCGGGCCCGTGTAGCCCGCGGCCACCAGCGCTTCCCGATCCTGCCGATCGCTTTCCATCGCGGAGGCCAGCCCCATGCCGCGCTCAGCCGAGCGCGACGTTGGCGGCGCTCTCGGGCAGATCCTCGCCGAACGAGCGCTGGTAGAACTCGGCGACCAGCGGGCGCTCGAGCTCATCGCACTTGTTGAGGAACGTGAGGCGGAACGCGAAACCGACGTCGCCGAAGATCTCGGCGTTCTCGGCCCAGGTCATCACCGTGCGCGGACTCATCACGGTCGAGAGGTCGCCGTTGATGAAGGCCTGGCGCGTCAGGTCGGCGACGCGCACCATGGACGACACCACCTTGCGCTTGGCTTCCGACTTGTTCCAGCCCTTGACCTTCGAGAGGACGATCCGCGCCTCGTCGTCGTGCGGCAGATAGTTCAACGTGGCGACGATCGACCAGCGGTCCATCTGGCCCTGGTTGATCTGCTGCGTGCCGTGGTAGAGGCCGGACGTGTCGCCGAGGCCGATGGTGTTGGTGGTGGAGAACAGGCGGAACGCCGGATGCGGCCGGATCACCTTCGACTGATCGAGCAGGGTCAGACGGCCCGATACTTCGAGCACACGCTGGATGACGAACATCACGTCGGGGCGGCCGGCGTCGTACTCGTCGAAGACGAGGGCGGTGTTGGACTGCAGCGCGTAGGGCAGGATGCCCTCGCGGAACTCCGTCACCTGCTTGCCGTCCTTCAAGACGATCGCATCCTTGCCGACGAGATCGATGCGCGAGACGTGACTGTCGAGGTTGACGCGGATGCACGGCCAGTTGAGACGCGCGGCGACCTGCTCGATGTGCGTCGACTTGCCGGTGCCGTGATAGCCCTGGATCATCACGCGGCGGTTGAACTTGAAGCCGGCGAGGATGGCGAGCGTCACGTCGCGGTTGAACAGGTAGTCCGGATCGAGATCCGGCACATGCTCGTCCGCTTTCGAGTAGGCCGGGACCTCGAGATCGCTGTCGATACCGAACACCTGGCGGACGGAGAGCTTCATGTCGGGAAGCCCAGGCGTCGGGGGCGTGGCGGTGGAAGTTTGCGCGCGCATTGCAACCTATTTCGGGAAAGGGAACGCGTCCGAGGGGCGTCCCAGGTGATCTCGCGGCGCTCAGCCCGTCGCCCGGGCCCGGACCGCGATGTTGGGGGGTAGGCCTGCGCCATATCCCTAGCGCTGCCCGCGAAACGGCAGGCCCCGCCAAAGCTCAGACAAGGCCCGCTTTCTTCAGATAGTTATAGGCTTGGATAATTTCACGCAACGTATCCTCGGTGCGCGTATCGCCGCCGTTCGAATCCGGGTGATGGCGCTTTACCAACTCCTTGAAACGCGCCTTTATTTCGATCTTCGAGGCGGTCTCGGGCAGATGCAGGGCCTCGAGCGACTTTTTCTCGATCGGTTTCAGGCGACGCGCGGCGGGCTCCTCTCGCACCTGGCGTGCGCGCTCGGCGAAGAGCCCGTGGGGGTCGTCGGCGCGGAAATCGGCGCCGCCGTGGGCCCCGGTGACGCGGGCGCTCGTGCCATGCGCCCACGAGTTGGCGCCGACCTTCCAAGTCGGGCGGTGGCCAGTCATGGCGTCCTTCTGGAAGTCGGTCACCTCGGCGTCGCTCATGCCGTCGAAATAGTTGTAGGAGGCATTGTAGGCGCGCACATGATCGACGCAGAATGCAAAGTACTCGCCGTCGCGGCCGCGACCTTTCGGCGCGCGGTGGGGCGCCGGACGGCCGCATCCCTTCCACTGGCAGGGCGGATGCTTCTGCTCCGCGGCTTCGTCAGCCTGACGCTTCGGCGCGACCCGGATCGAATCGAAGTATTTGGAGTTCAGCTTCATGGCTTGGATTATGATCCGCCGGTCGCTGTCAGACAAGCCGCACTCTTAGGCGCATCGCCGCGCGGTCAATAATGTGATAAGCTGGAGAGACGCATGTCGGCCGAAAAACGCCTGCGTGAAAAACTCATCATCGCACTCGAGCCGACGCGCCTCGACATCGTCAACGAGAGCGAGTTGCATGCCGGGCACCGCTCTTCGCCGGGGACGGGCGAGAGCCATTTCCGCATCCTCATCGTGTCGCCCATGTTCGCGGGCGTCTCGCGCGTCGGACGTCACCGGATGGTGAACGACGTCATCGCCGAGGAGCTCACCGGCGGCGGCATCCATGCGCTCGCGCTTTCTGCCTACGCGCCGGGCGAAGCCTTGGGATAAAGCTCGGCCGTCGTGTCGCTCCTGCTGCGCAGCCTCGTTTCGAACTCGGCGAAGGAGATGCCGCCCGCGTTGCGGCGATGGAAGTAGACGTGTTGCGCAAGCCAGCGCATGGGCGGCAGGCCGAACGTCGCATCGATCATCCAGTTCGGAGGCGCGAGATCCAGCGCCGACCGCAACGCTTTCTTCACCGTGAAGACCGGCAGCTCGCGCGCCATGGCGACGGCGGGCGGGGGGCCGAGGTCCTGCAGGTGGTCGGCAATGGTCTGAGCGGCGCGGCGGCCGAGCACGAACGCGAGCCGGATGCCGCCTCCGGTGGCCGGCGATACCTGCCCCGCCGCATCGCCAACGAGCATGACGCCGTCGGTCGACCAGGGATGCACGAGGCCGCCGGCCGGGATACGGCCCGATCGGCGTTCTACCTCCTCGGCCTGCGAGAAGCCGAAGATGGGTTCCGTGGCCGCCAGGAACGCCTTGAGATCCGGCTTACGGCCCGGTCCGACCGCCAAGCCCGCCTGCGTGACGGCCGGCCCAGGCGCGACCCAGCCCAGGTAGCCGGGCGCCAGCCTCGAATCGAGAAAGCAGTGCAGGAAACGCGGGTCGACCCCGGCGAGCCCTTCGTACTCGACCTCGATGCCCGTCAGGAACTTGCGGTTCGTGCCAAGGCCAAAAGCGCGGGCGACGGCCGAGCGCGCGCCGTCGGCTCCGAGGATGAAACGGGTTGCGATGTTGAGCCCGCGAAAGCGGAAGACGCCGTCAACGCGGTCGGCCCCTTCGAAGCGCGCGCGGTAAAGGATCCTGGCGCCCGCACGGAGCGCTTCGGCCGCAAGCCAGCGCAGGACGTTCGCCGTGTCGGTGGTCAGAAAGAAATAGCCGGGCGTGAAGAGATCGATATGGCGGCGGCTCGGTGCGTAGAGGCGCACACCATGGACGCGGCGCGTCAGCGTGTGCGGGATGTCGATCTCCTCGGCCGCTTCCTTGACGAGGATGCCGGTCGTGGCGACGCGATGGCCGGCGTCGGGCTTCGCCTCCAGCACGGCGACCTTGAGCCCGCGCATCGCGGCGGTGCGCGCGGCGACAAGGCCTGCGAACGAGGCGCCGACGATCACGAGATCATAGGGGCGGACGGATTCGGGCATTCGGTGCGTCCCTCGATGGCTGCCGTGGCCACCCCCTCACCCGCGCCGGTTCCCGGCGCGACCTCTCCCCACCGGGGAGAGGTGAAGGAAGCGATGCAACGATCGCTTCCGGT
>JAFKKW010000059.1 GCA_017304275.1 Hyphomicrobiales bacterium
ACGGCGGTGACCTTGATGCGCTGATTGTTGATCTCGGCGTAGCTGCCGCGCCCCTCGATTCCCAAATCCTTGAAATAGGAGCGGTCGACGGCCACCGCATTCGGACCGTTGAGGTCGTCGACGGTTCCTTCATCGAGGCTCCATGGACGCGTGCCGCCGTTGGCCCAGTCGAGGCCGACGAGGATGAACGACTTGCGGCCGCCCTCCGGCTTGCGCCACGACGCGAAGCTGACGATCATGTCCTCGGCCTTTTGCACGCCCGGTGTCGAGAGCGCGGCGTACTTCTCGTGTCCCATCAATAGCGAAGGATCGTCGAAGCTCTTGGTGCCGAACGGCACGATCCACAGATCGGCGGGCGCCTTGTCGAGTACGGTCGCGATCTTGTTCTCGCTTCCCTTGTAGAGACCCACCTCGATGGCGACGAGGACGACCGAGAAAACGATACCGACCAGTGTCACGATCAAGCTCATGCGATCGTGGAAGAGGTTCCTGTAGGCAATCTTGGGCGCCATCTTGATGATTTTGCCCTGGGCAGCGGGTGCTGCTCCGCCTGCGATCCTCTTGATCATGTCCGACTCCAAATCCCGCAACGGGAGTGTTGTGCGCTGAACTTGGTGCTACGTCCAGCGTCCGTGCTAGCCCGATTCTGCTTTTATTCCGTCACAACAAGAGGTGTCTGCTGCTCGGCGAGCCGACACCTTCCTGCCATGTTCCTTACCGCCGCGATCACTCGCAACCGACCGAGACCGTCATGCCGACGGCCGGGATGAACTTCTTGCAGTCCTCCGATTCCTCAGACGCGTGGTCGCTGTGCGCCGTCACGGTCGAGCCGGCCGGGGCCTCCGCCTTGACGTCCGGACCGGCGCTCTCCGACATTCCGGCAGCCGGCGCCTCGTTCGGAATCGAGCCCTGGATCAGGGCCGAGCTGCCCGTTACCGGTGCGGCCGTACCGGCCGTGTCCTCGGCCTTCGATACGGTCTTTTCCACTACCGTCTCCTTTGCGGCCTCATGCTTGGGCTCGGCCTTTGCCAGGCGCGGAGCGGGCTTCTGCGGCTTGCGGGCCGCGGCCTGCATCGACGGGGCCTTCCTGGCTTTCTTTGCGTGATAAGCGCCGCCGCCGTGGGCGGGGGTCGCCACGAAGCTGCCGAGAGGCACTCCGAACCCGAGACGAATGCCGCCGCCGGCCTCGGCGGCCGATGCAAACGCGGCGGTTGCGACAAGGGCGGACGCGAGCGCGATAAACCTGGTTCTCATGGCGGGCCTCTCCTGGATCTCTGCCGTCGCGCCGGACGATCGAATGGATCGTGGCGCTCAAGTCTGGCCTGAGATTGCCCCGGCGCTCCGACGCACGCTGTTCCAGGCGGCACAAAGCCGCCGATTGTGACAGTCACAAAAGAAAAAGCCGGCCCAATGGCCGGCTTTGCTTGCATCGTCGATCGTGCGGTCGATCAGCAATCCACATCGACCGGAACGCCGAGGGCGGGAACGTAGCGCTTGCAGGTATTCGGCGCAGGCTCGCTGGCGGTGACGTTGTCGGTCGCGGTGGACGTGTCGGCAGCGGCTACGGTCGAACCAGTCGCCTCGTTGTGCGCGGCGTTGACATCGGCCTGGGTCAGAGCGGCCGTGCTCGACGGAGCGGCGACGTAGGTGCTCGGACCGGAGTTGGTCGTCTTCTCGGCAACCTCATCCTGCGTATCCTCGGACTGCTCGGCCTTTGCGGCTTGCGCCTTGGCCTTCGCGGCAGCGGCGGCCTGCTTCTGCTCGGCGGCTGCTGCGGCCTGGGCCCTGGCGCGCGCCTGAGCCTGTGCCTGAGCCTTGGCGCGGGCCTGTGCCTGTGCCTGGGCACGAGCGCGTGCAATCTTGGCTTGCTTTGCCTGCTGCGCCTGGTGGGCCATGGCGCCAACGGCCAGGACGCCGAGGCCTACGCCGAGGGCGAGGCCGCGTCCACCGGCCTCGGCGGCGGGGG